>JBBIHL010000484.1:0-2719 GCA_037447075.1 Candidatus Eiseniibacteriota bacterium
CGCCGAGGACCGGCACCACAATGGTGGCGCTGGTCTGGCCGGCGGTGATGGTCAGCAGGCCGGTGGTGGCAGTGTAGTCGCTGCCGGCCGTCGCCGTGCCGTCGGCTGTCGCATAGTCCACCGTCACCGTCTGCCCGCTCGCCGCGGAGAGGGTCACCGTGAAGGTGGCGTCCACCGTGCCGGCGTTGCCCTCGGTCACGGTCGCGTCGTTGATGCTCAGGCTGGGCGTGGGATCGTCGTCGTTGATGGTGCCCTGACCCTGGGAGTCCGTGATCGTCCCGTTCGTGGCGCTCGACAGGTTCACGAAATACGTCTCGTTGGCCTCGTCCAGCACGTCCCCGCTCACCGTGACCGCGACGTTCTTGGCGGTCTCCCCAGGATTGAACGTGAGACCCGTGCTGGGGATCGCCACGTAGTCCGGGCCGGCCGTCGCCGTCCCATCCGCCGTCGCGTACTGCAGGCTCACCGCGTCCGCGCTGTTGTCGGAGAGGCTCACGGTGAAGGTGGCGGTCGTCGTGCCCGCGTCTCCCTCGCCCACGGCCACGTCGTTGATGGTGATGTTCACGTTGTCGGGCGTGGGCTGGAAGCCGCAGGTCCCCGGGTCGCTGTCGGTGCCGTTGCGCCGCCAGGGCGAATGGGTGGCGGCGTTGCCGCCCGCGATGAAGAGCTTGACCGGGTCGCCGGCCGTGTCGCCGAAATCCGGGCCGGTGGCGCTGCCCCACCAGTTCTTGGTGACGTCGAGGGTGCCGGTGTAGTTCGACACCCCCACGCCGAAGTCGGTCTGGCCGGAGAAGTAGTTGTTGTTGACGGTGGTCGTCGTGTTGGCGCCCGCGCCGGCATCGAGGGCGCTCGTGATGCGGACGCCGCGGGCACCGCCGGTGAAGG
Source organism: Candidatus Eiseniibacteriota bacterium (assembly GCA_037447075.1). Classification (GTDB taxonomy): domain Bacteria; phylum Eisenbacteria; class RBG-16-71-46; order RBG-16-71-46; family RBG-16-71-46; genus JBBIHL01. The sequence goes on from JBBIHL010000484.1 coordinate 886, forward strand.
CGTTGTTCGCGACCGTGATGCTCGAGCAGCCCCCGCTCTCCGTGAACGCCGTCAGCGTATTGCTGGTGAGCGTGTTCCGCTGGAAGCTGCCGGTCGAGACCGCGATGAACGTCACGCCCTTGTTGTTGTCGTGGATGTTGTTGCAGTTGAAGACCAGGTTGGTGTGGCTGGGAGAGACGCTGCGGGCGAAGTAGGCGACCTCCTCGATGGTGTTGTTCCTGAACTCGTTCTCCTCCACGGTGAGGTCGGTGGTCCGGTCCGCGTAGATGCCGTAGGCGTTGATCGGATTGGGGCGGTTGCTGCGCTCGATGCGGCAGTGCTTGATGAGGGTGGTCCCGCCGCAGTCGGCCCGGATGCCGATCTCGTTGTCGGCGACGATGTTGTTCAGAAGGTTGATGCCGGTGAGCGTCGAGCCGAGCCGGATGCCGATGCCCGTGGCGCTGGACGGGCTGTCCAGGAGGTGGGCAACGATGAAGCCGTCGATCGTCACGTTGCTGGCCGTGACGGTCACGGCGTCCCCGGAGGTGCCCGCGTCAATGATGGACTCGCCCGTGTCGCGGAAGGGGAGCCCCAGCCGCGCGTCCACTCCGTACTTGGCCCCGCGCAGCTCGAGCGACTTGTTGACGGTGATGTCCTCGTTGTAGGTGCCCGCGGCGACCACGATGGTGTCGCCCGCGGCGGCTACGTTGATCGCGCCCTGGATGGTCCCCTGATCCCCAGGGACGTTGATGATGGCCGCGTGCGCGAGGCGGGCCGCGGCCAGGAGCACCGAGGCCAGTGCCAGAAGGGTGAGACGGAGCGGATTCATCAGCGGCCTCCCGTGGGGCGCGTGGGCCCGGGCTGGGTGAGCTGCTCTGGCTCTGACTCAGAGGATTCCCCCCGCCGCCGCGTTCCCGCTCCCGATCGAGCGGACTTCAGCGTGACTTGCACGGCGAGGGATCTACGTTCACGCCATCAAGTCGAACCTCGCCCGGTCACAGGAAGCGCCGGGGTGAGTCATTCCGCCCCGCCTGGGGCGGCTGCAGCACGGGGGAAGGCAACGGGTCGGAGCGGCGGCCCCGATGGGGGGAAGGATGGCAGGGGATTCCGCGACGATGCACTGGGGCACGCACGCTGTCCCGGTCGAAGCCATTGAAGCCCCACATGGCCCAGCAGGCGCTGGGCGCAGCACCAACAGCAAGGATGTCTTGGGGATCGTCCGAGGGTCGCGGCCCGGCGGATACGCCCCTGTCGTCTCAGGTCTGGGGGACCTGCAACCCATTAATCCTAGGCTCCGTTCCGGGCACAGTCAAGGCTTCCTCGAAGGCAGGCCGGCGCCACTGACCCTTTGTGCCGTATCCGCCCCGGCAGGAAGCGCGGAACATGGTAGAATGCAACGTGCCGGCGCCCGCGTGAGGGGCCTGGGGCGCCGGCCGGCATCCCCGCCTCGCCCCGTGGACCCCGCCCCATGCCCGCCGCGGGCTTCACCCCGCTGCGCGTACGTTCGCACGGCTCCCTGCTCTACGGCACCGCCTCCCCCGAGGCGCTGGTCGCCAGGGCGCTCCAAGCCGACCTGGCTGCGCTCGCGCTCACCGATCGGAACAACCTCTACCAGGGGATCGCCTTCTTCCAGCGCGCGCGCGCGGAGGGCCTTCGCCCCATCCTGGGCTCGGAGGTAGGAGACGGGCGGGGTGAGCTCCTGCTGCTGGCCCGCGACCGCGAGGGCTACGCCAACCTGTGCCGCGTCCTCACGCTGCGGCACCTGGACGCCGGCTTCGACCTGGCGCGGGCGGTGGCGAGCCATGCCGCCGGGCTCCACGTGGTCGTCGAGGAGGCCGCCCTGCTGCGTGCGCTC
>JBBIHL010000485.1:0-2716 GCA_037447075.1 Candidatus Eiseniibacteriota bacterium
GGGAAGCGCTCCGCCAGCAGCTGCTCGATCTCCGCCTTGCGCTTCCCGGCGGCGGTCCCCGACTCGGCCGGCAGTTAGAGGCGGCGGGCGTCCATCTCGCCGAGGTGGGCGAGCAGGGCGGTGGTGGTGGCCCGGTCCTCGGGAGCGGACGGCCGCCCGGTCACATCGGGAATGCACCCGGGCCGTGCGTCCCTCGCGGGCGAGGCCGGCTAGAGGTCGAGCCAGTAGTTGAGCTTGACCAGGAAGACGTTGGTCCCCTCGGCGTCGAGCAGGCTGCGGAGGTCGCGCTCCAGCCGGAAGCTGCCCTCCGGGTCGAAGGCGGTGCGCTCGTCGCCCCAGACCACGTAGAGCGCGGACCCCGGGCGGTACTCCCAGCGACCCAGCAGGGTCGAGCGGAACTGCTTGAAGTTGAAGTCCGGGTTGGCGAAGGCGAAGTCCGGGACGGCGTCGCCGTCGAGGTCCACGTTGTAGACGCCGCCGGCCGCGTCGTAGGCGATCTCACTCGCCCGGTAGCGGCGGAAGCGGTCGGTGAACCGCGCGGCGCGCGGGGCGGCCACCTCCATGAAGCCCGAGTAGGTCCCGGCCGTGACGAAGGGCTGCCCGTAGAACTGCAGCGAGAGGTTGCGGGTGAAGGCGTAGGAGAGCCGCAGGGTGAGGGCCGCAGTGGTCTGGTCGAGGCGACCGAACACGTAATGCACGGCGCCTCCCCCGGACGGCTGGTCCACGTACTGCCAGGCCGACTGGTTCCAGGTCACGCTGGGCTGGAGCGAGAGATTCACGCGGCCCGAGGGCCGCACGAAGACGCTCGGGTAGACCGAGATCGAGCGGCCGTCCGTCTCGTCCTCGAACCAGCCGTCCGACCCGACCTCCGCGCTCACCGGCTTGCGCGGGTCGGTGTAGAACCCGCCCCAGTAGCTGATGCTCGGGTCGTAGGCCACGGCCGGGCCACCGCGCAGCTGCTCCATGGCCAGCCCGTGCCCCGAGCGCCGGCCGCCCGCCCAGCCGCCCCAGAGGCTGGTGAGGTCCCAGCTGGTGTTCAGGTTGATCCCGCTCCACAGCAGGTCGTTGCCGAAGTTCCACGCGCCCGACGGGTTGATGCCCACGCTCCAGCGGCGGAAGTGCCGGCTGGGCCGGAACTCCTCGTAGCGCAGGTTCCCGAACGTCAGGATCTCGTCGGCCGTCCGCTGGAAGCCCACGTCGTTGATCTCGAACCCCGGCGAGCGCAGGTGGCCGCCGATGCCGCCGCGCCAGTGACCGCCGCCGATCTTGGACGCCCACACGTGCCCGCCCCCGCCCGCCAGCGAGGTGCGCGTGGGGTCGTAGTCCAGATACCCCGCATCGGGGCGCTGGAAGTTGTGCACCGGGGATCGCTGCACGCGGTCGATGGCGGCGGGGGTGCCCTGGATGAAGCTCCCCGCCGCCCAGCCCGACACCTGGTAGTTGCCGCCTCCGAACCGGTGCCGGGCGTCGAGCCCGCCCGTGTACGCGGAGCGGCGCAGGAACTCGACCCCCGGCTCCAGCCGGCGGTGGGTGGCCGTGAGGATCCCCCCCACGGCGCTCTGCCCGTCGCGGAAATCCTTGATCGCGCGCAGCACCGCGTAGTTCGCCAGCGGCTCCACCGTGTCCTCGCGCCGCCCACCCGAGGTCGTCGCGACCTCGGCCTGCTCCTGCTGCGTCACGCCCTCGAGCAGGCCCACGGACCAGCCCCCCGCGGTCTTGCCCGAGAACTTGGCGGCGCCCAGGATGCTGGTGACGTCGGGCATGTCGGCGTAGGCCGCGCCGGGCTGGGGCCGGCCCTGCGGCCTGCGCCCGACGCGGCGCGAGTAGAACAGCTGCTCGTTGGCGCCGTCGTCGTAGGAGATGTCGTAGCGGAAGATGGAGCTGCCCTCGATGAAGAACGGGCGCTTCTCGGGGAAGAACACCTCCGAGGCCCGCAGGTTGAACACCGAAGGGTCGGCCTCCACCTCGCCGAAGTCCGGGTTGACGGTGCCGTTGACGGTGAGGTTGGAGGTGAGCCCGTACTTGAAGTCGGCCCCCAGCTTGCCGTTGGCGTCGTTGGGCTCGTAGAAGGGGTTCGCGCTCTCACCCGGGGCGCGCGCGAGCCGGCCCAGCGAGTAGGGGAGCACCTCCAGCTGGCGCGGCGGCCGGATCCCCTGCAGCCCGCGGAGGTCGCCGAACAGCGATACGAAGCCCGCGGCGTCGGGCGGGATGGGCGCCCAGTCGGCGCGCTCGTCGCGCCGGGCGATGTCGCGCCCGAAGCTGATCCCCCAGACCAGCTCCTCGGGGTGATCGCCGCGCCGGGCCGCGCCGTTGCGCGCGCTGAAGCGCAGCTGGGAGAGCGGGATGCGGCATTCCGCCGTCCACCCCGTGGAGTCCCTCTGCACCGCCGAGGCCCACACCGCGTCCCAGGTGAGGTCCTCGTTGGTGTCGTCGAAGTGCAGCACGTCCTTCTGCACCCCGACCGGGTTGAGCGAGAAGCGGAACGCCGTGCGCCGGTCGTGGTAGCTGTCGATCATGACGTGCACCCAGTCCGAGTAGACGCCGGTGAGGTCGCGGCGCCCCAGCTGCCCGGCGATCGAGTCCGGCGCCGTGTCGTGGAGCCGCAAGCCCACGTAGAGGGCGGCGTCATCGTAGGCCACGCGCGCCTCGGAGCGCTGGGTGGCGGGCGCGCCGGGGTCCGGCGTCCGCTGGGTGAAGTCGGTGGCCGCCTCGGCCT
>JBBIHL010000486.1:0-2699 GCA_037447075.1 Candidatus Eiseniibacteriota bacterium
TACTGCTGGAGCACTTCTGGCGCCAGGCGTGCGAGGGCGAGAGCGCGCCCCCGCGCCTGAGCCCCGAGGCGCGGGCCAAGCTCTTGGCCTACGCCTGGCCCGGCAACGTGCGGCAGCTGAAGCACGTGGTCGCGCGTCTGGTGGCGACGGCGCCGCCGGGAGGCGTGGTCCAGGCCGATGAGGTGGAGCTGGAGGGACCGCGGGTGGCCGGCTCGCTGGCCGAGGCCATCGAGGACGAGGAGCGACAGCACATCACCGAGGCCCTCAAGGCGGCCCGCGGCTCCCGCACCGAGGCCGCGCGCATCCTGGGCATGGCGCGCACCACCCTGCTCGGCAAGATGAAACGCTACGGCATGATGCCGTAGTCCTCGGCCCGGTCACCGCTCCCCGGGCCATCGCGGCCCGAATCCGCGCCTACGCCGCCTGGCTCTGGGCCGACTGCGCCTGCGGTCCCGTGGCCGGCAGGCGCACCCAGAAGGTGCTGCCCTGGCCGGGGATGCTGTTGAGGCCGACATCCCCCCCGTGCAGCTCGACCAGGCGCTTCACCAGATGCAGGCCGATCCCGGTCCCGGCCGGCCGACCCAGCGCGGGGCGTCCCGCCTGGCCGAACAGCTCGAAGATCTGCGCGTGGTCCTCCAGCGCCACACCCGGACCCTGGTCGGTCACCTCGAGCACCACGTGGTCGCCGTCCTTTCGGGTGGAGACCCGCACGATGCCGCCATCGGGCGTGAAGTTGACGGCGTTGGCGAGCAGGTTGATCGCCACCTGGCGCATCTTCACCGGGTCCAGGTCCAGGATCTCCACGTCGCTGCCCAGGTTCTGCACCAGCGTGACGCGATGCTTCTCGGCCAGGTGGCTCGAGGTCTCGACCGCCTCGCGCACCACCTGGTTGAGCTGGGTGGGCTGGCGGCGCAGGCGGAGCTTGCCGGTTTCCAGGCGCGAAAGGTCGAGGATGTCGTCAATCAGGCCCAGCAGCCGCTGGGCCTCGGCGCGCAGGCGCCGCAGGAAGTCGCTCTGCTGGCCGGCCGGCAGCTTGCCGCCGTTCTCGTCGAGCAGCTCGGCGTAGGCGATGACCGAGGTGAGCGGGGTCTTGAGCTCGTGGCTGGCGGTGGAGAGGAACAGGTCCTTCATGCGGTTCATCTCGGCCAGCTTGAGGTTGGCGGCCTCCAGCTCGGTGGTACGCGAGCCCAGCCGCTCCAGCACCAGCGCGCGATCGATGACCGCGCCCACGTGCTCGGCGAACAGCCGCAGGATCTCGCGATGGTGCTCGCGGAAGGGCTCCGGGTGGTTGATGCGGTTCACGTTCAGCACGCCCACGCAGCGGTCGCCCACACGCAGGGGCAGCGAGAGCGCCGAGGTGATGTTGCGGTCGCGCTTGTAGTGCTGGCCGAACTCGGGCTGCGGCGGCTCCTTGCCCAGCAGCACGGCCTGCTTGTGCTCGGCCACCCAACCCGCGATGCCCTCGCCGATGCGCTTGCGCGCGTTGCGGGCCAGCTCGGACTCCAGGCCGTAGGAGGCGCGCGTCTCCAGCATGCCGGAGCTGGGCTCGTAGAGCATGATGGAGGCCTGCTGGGCGCGCAGCGTGCTCACCACGCGGCGCACGATGATCTCGACGATCGAATCGGGGTCGAGCTGCAGGTTGAGCGTGGTGCTCACGTGGAAGAGCGCGGAGAGCTCGGAGAGGCGCGTGCGCACGTCCTCCAGCTCGCGCTCCTCGGCCAGCAGCTGGCCCCGCACCACGTTGAGCTGGCGCTGCTTGAGGATGGTGTAGAGGCAGAAGACCAGCACCAGCCCGGCGAGCCCCACCGCCGCGTAGTAGCCGTTGGCGAGCCACTCGGTGTCGGCGGCCTCCAGCTCGCGCAGCAGCGGGAAGTAGAGCACAGGCACCGCGGCCGTCAGGGCCAGCATGACCAGGAAGGTCAGGGCCCAGAGCCACCAGCTGTTCCGGTCAACCTGGCGCAGAGGGGATCCGTTCTCGGAACTCATTCCGTGGGCTCCGTCATGTGGCGTGCGCGCGCTGGAATAGGCGGTTCTTCCCGTTCCCGGCGGTTATCGGTAGCGCCGCCGCCCGGCTTGACCGAGTTTCTGCGGCCCGGGGGGCGCAGCCCGTTGCGGCCCGCCAAGTTGGGGGGAGGCTTCCAGGGCGCGGCAGCCGGTCACCGGCCGCGGTCCGGATGCCGCCGGCTCGTGCTATCCTGCCTGCGGCATGGCGGAACGAGTGGCGCACGTGCGCGCGCGCGGCCGGACGTGGATGGCGGCCCGAATCCGAAGGTCCCGGGCCGACGAAGCCGACTTCCGTTTCTGGTACGAGGGGCTCACCCCCGAGCAGCGCGTTGAGGCGGTGGAAGCAGCCCTGGAAAGCTGCTTGAAAGCGCAGGGAGGCGATGGCATCCCGAGACTACGAAGAGTTCATCGCCGCATTGAATGCCCATGGCGTGCGCTACCTCGTCGTGGGGGCTCACGCGGTCGCCCTGCACGCGCCACCGCGAGCAACCGGCGATCTCGACGTCCTGATTGAACCGACCGTGGCCAACGCGCGCAGGGTGCTGGCGGCCCTGCGTGATTTCTTTGGCGGTGCCGACCTCGGGTATTCGGCCGAGGAGCTGATGGACCCGGCCTGGATCATCCAGCTCGGGGTGGCGCCGGTTCGCATGGACCTGATGTCCGCGATTCCCGGCCTGTCCCGCTTTGGCACGGCA
>JBBIHL010000487.1:0-2698 GCA_037447075.1 Candidatus Eiseniibacteriota bacterium
GGCCTGACCGGTTTCCGCGGAGGGGAGCTCGTGTTTCAGCACGGCGCCGGCGTCCAGGTCTCGGGCCAGGCGCGCGCGGGCGGAGAGCGAGGGGAGCGCGGGGGCCCGGCGGGGGAGGCCGAGGAGCACGAGGAGCGCGGCGGGCGCGGGCGGCGTTGAACGAGCGCGTGCGAGCGCGGCGGCCCTGCCCTCCCCGCAACCGCCGCTACGGCTTCTCCTCCAGCAACAGCTCGCGACGCGCCCAGTCGAACGTGCAGCGGTAGTTGCGCAGGAAGTCGTGCGAGAGCATGCCGTCGCGCCGCACGCCGTGCCACCACAGCTCGCGTTCCTCCAGGGGTCCGGACCAGCCGGCGACCCGGCCGACCTTGGCGCCGTCCACCACCACGTCCGGGACGTTCACCTGGGCCCAGCCGGGGCCGCCCACCAGCCGGCCCGTGCCCTTGAACACGGCGGACATCGGGGTCTGCTTGAGCCCGATCTCGTCGAACACGCCGCGGGTCGCGGCCACGCCGCACTGGGGCACGCCGCTCGCCACCACCAGGGCCATCGGGCGCCCGCCGTTGAGCGTGCCCCACACGGTGAGCTCGTGCTCGCCCCACACCTGAAGGGGCAGGCGGTGGACCTCGCCCTGCGGCGCGGGCGGCTCGCGGCTCAACACCAGCTTCGCCCGGCGGTAGTCGATGGTGGGCGTGAAGCGGCGCAGCAGGTCCACGCCCATCACGCCGTCAATGCGCGGGCTCTGCGGGTTCACCACCATGCTGAAGGTGCGCATCGAGTAGGTCTGCGCCGGCACCCGCTCGATGCGGATGCCGCCCAGCTCCAGCCGCTGCACCAGGGCTTCGCCGACGGAGACCCTGCGACCGCTCCAGAAGGCGACGCTGTTCCCGGGAAAGCCGTGCACGCCCAGGCGTGACGCGGCCGAGGGGTCGAGCAGCAGCTCGCCCGCCCCGGTGTCCACGGCCAGCAGCGCCTCCTCGCCGTTGATGCGGGCGCGCACCAGCGGCACGGGGTAGGCGCGGCGGAACGGGAGCTCCACCGGCGCGCCGTCCCACTCCATGCGGTAGGCGCCCTCCTCGGCCAGCGCCCGCAGCTTGGCCTCGCGCGCCTGCTGGCCGGGGAGCTCCGCCGCCAGGTCGGCGGCGCGGGCGTGCTCGCCGGCCCGGTAGCGGGCGGCGAACAGGTCCAGGTCGGCCTCGCGCACCCCGGCGGCCGAGGCGCGGGAGAGCAGGCTCTCCGCCTCGGCCAGGCGGTCGGCGAAGAGCGCGAGCTTGCCGAGGCCGGCGCAGGCGGCGCCGTCCTGCGGGGAGGCCTCCAGCACCCGGCGCAGGACGCGCTCGGCGTCGTCCAGCTTGCCCAGGCGCAGGAGCGCCACGCCCAGCGTGTCCAGGAGCCAGGTCTCGCCGGAGTGGCCGATGGTGTCGCGCAGCGCCGCGCGCAGGTCGGCCTGCGCCTCGCGGTAGCTCAAGTCGGGGTAGAGCCAGTCGGCGCGCGCGGTGGACGCCAGCAGGGCGAGCCCGGCCGCGAGGCCGGCGGCCACGCCGATCGGGACCGCCGGCCGCCCGGTCAATCGGCTCCCACGAACCTGCGGGTGAGCCGGACCAGGAGCTCGACGCCGATCTCCAGGCACTGCTCGTCCACGTCGAAGCGCGGATGATGGTGCCCGTAGACCAGGCCGCGCTCGGCGTTGCGCGAGCCCACGGCGATGAAGCAGCCCGGCACCTGCTGCAGGAAGTCCGAGAAGTCCTCGCCGCCCATCGTGCGCACGTCGTCGCGGACGTTCGGGGCTCCCACCACCTCGGCCGCGACCGCACGCGCCAGCTCGGCCATGGCCGGGTCGTTGACGGTGGGCCGGTTGTGGCGGAGGTAGTCCACCTGCGCCTCCAGGCCCAGTCCGCTCGCCACCCCCTGGACCACGCGCTCGAAGCGCGCCGGCAGCTCGGCCCACAGGGCTTGGTCGAAGACCCGCACCGTGCCGTTCAAGGTGGCCACCTCGGGCAAGACGTTGAAGGTGTGTCCCGCATGGATCTGGGTGACGCTCACCACCGCCGGCAGGAAGGGGTCGGTGGTCCGGCTGACCAGCGTCTGCAGCGCGGTGACGACGTGGGCCGCGCCCACCACCGGGTCCACGCCGAAATGGGGCATGGCGGCGTGCGCGCCCTTGCCGCGCAGAGTCACGGTGAACTCGTCCACCGCGGCCATGAAGGGCCCGGAGGTGACGCCCACCCGTCCCAGGTCCATGTCCTGCCAGACGTGCAGGCCGAAGGCGGCGTCCGGCCGCGGGTCGGCGAGCGCGCCGTCGGCGATCATGCTCTCGGCGCCGCGCCCGATCTCCTCGGCGGGCTGGAAGCACAGGCGCACCGTGCCCGGGAGGCGGTCCGCATCGCGGGCCAGCAGCTTCGCCACGGTGAGCAGCATGGAGGTATGGCAGTCGTGGCCGCAGGCGTGCATGACCCCGGGGCTCAGGGAGCGGTAGGGGACGTCGTTCGCCTCCTGGATGGGCAGGGCGTCCATGTCGGCGCGCAGCAGCACGCACTTCCCCGGGCGTCCGCCGCCGAGGTCGGCCATCACGCCGGTTTGGCCCACCCCGGCCCGCACCGGCAAGCCGAGCGCGCGGAGCCGCTCGGCCACGCGCGCCGCGGTGCGCTTCTCCTCGAATCCCAGCTCGGGGTGCTGGTGGAAGTCGCGGCGCGTGGCGATG
>JBBIHL010000488.1:0-2697 GCA_037447075.1 Candidatus Eiseniibacteriota bacterium
CGACGCCTCCGATCTTGGAGCTGAAGGCGATCTCGGAGCCGTCGGGGGACCAGGTCGGCGAGTCGTCCGGCTGGTTCGCGGTTTGCACCAGGGCGGAGAACGGGACCGTGTCGGCCGGGGCCTTCCGCAACGCGAAGGTGGCGCGGTAGGGCAAGGTCTCGTACAGGCTGTAAGCTGACGCCAGGTTCACGTTCCACTGCGAGGGCCCGTCGGCCAGCGAGATGACCACGACCGCCGCCTTCACGCTGTCGCCGAAGTGCGGCACCACCATCTGGATCGAGCCCGCCACGCTGTCCACATCCACCCATTGGGGCTGGAGCGGTGCTCGGGCCCATCCCGGGTTCGCCCAGAGGTCAGCATTCTTGCCCCTGTAGGGCACCACGGACGCGACGAGCCGCCCATCCCGCTGAAAGCCGCTGCAGCCGCGGTAGCGCATGAGGCTTTCCGGGGTCACCGTCACCACCAGGTCCTGGGCGGTGGTGGAAAGCGCCGTGTCGCTGCGTACCACCCAATACTCGGCCCCGAGCGGGAAGAGCCGCATCGGGTAGCTGTACTGCCCGCCCAGGCTGTAGCGGTTCCCGACCCTGGTGACCTCGCGGGTGAGCTCGGCCGTCCCCAGCGTGACCTCGGGCGGAATGGCGACCACGTCGTTGGACGCGCCGCAGCCGTCAATGCTCTGCCAGGCGCCCACATCAACGGCGGGGGAGAAGTTGAATTGGGGCGGGTAGCCGTACTGGCCCTCGGCCAGGCTCGAATTGTTCACGTAATTGGCCACGCGGTGGTTGTGGAGCAGGATGGCGAGGCGGCTGGTGTCGTCGAGGGCCACCCCGCCCTTCTTGAAGTAGTTCACCTGGGCGCAGTTCCAGCAGCTGTCGTTGTTGAGCAGCGCGCGCAGGCCGCTGAGGTGGCGGTCGTTGCGCGCCCAGCGGTGCATGAGATCGTCCTCGATCGCGCCCATCACGTGGGTGGTGTCCTGCCCGCGGAAGTTGTAGACCAGGTAGGCGCCGAAGAGCCGCCACCCCTGGTAGTTCTGACCGAACCAGAAGTTGTTCGTGCAGGTGCCGCCAGCGTGGTTCCACGCCAGGAGCGGCCACGTGTAGGGCACGTCGTAGCGCGGAGGGTCGGGGCGCTCCCCGACCAGGGCTTCGGCCGCGCTCGAAAAGAGCTCCGTGATGGCTCCGCCTACCTTGTCTTGCCCGGGCGGCGCGGGCAGCGAGTGCTGGAATTCGTGGGAGAAGCCCCAGTTCGCCTGCCCATCAACGATGGTCCAACCCGTGCCGGCCGTGTCCACGGCGGCGCTGGGGAGCGGCCCCTGGTACATGATCGAGTTGCCGTGCGTGCAGGACATCGTGTCGCGCTGCGAGGACGTGGGGTTGCTCACCACGTTCGCCAAGTGACCGGTGGTCGAGTCCTCCTTGTAGGTCTGGAAGCCGGACGTATACGTCCCGCCGTACAGCCCCATCGTTCGGCACGTAGATGTAGAGGTCGGCGTGCGAGCGATCCAGGTCGGGGATGTTCCAGCCCTCGGGCGGGAAAGAGGCGCCGGCGCACGTCGGCGCGCCCGTGAGGAAGCCGACGGGGTCCAAGGGATTGGGGTTGTAGGCCGGGCCCGATGTCCGGAAGTAGTCGTACAGAAGCCGGAGATCACTTGCCCCGATCCCGAGCGGGTTCGAGGCCGCATCGGCGATGTGGGTCCCGAGCGTGTCGAGGGTCCTGCGGATGCTGGTCGGAAGGCCGTCGCTGCCACCCACCGCGACGCGGAAGCTGTCGCTCCACATGAACTCGAGGTCGCGATTCGAGAGACGCAGAGGTTGGTTGGGACTCGGTCTGTAAACGTAGAACAGCTTCTCGAAGAAGCTGGGAAGGACTGCCTCGGGCTCGGTTGAGACACCCACCCCGCCCCCGCGCGCTCGATCGAGTGCCGGTGCCAGCAACAGGACGGTGGTCGAGGAGATGAGGAGAAGGCGACGTGCGCGCATGATCGGCCTCCCTGCACGCGATGTGCGGGCTGCGCGGCGCACGGCGACGTCTGCGGCACTCGTGAAGCGCCCGGCGGGGTCAGTGCACCGCTCGGTTGACGCCGGGCCAGGCTCCGGGAAGCTGCCGTCTCCGCCGCGAAGGTGGGCGGGCAGCGGCTCTGTCGGCTTGCCCATCCGGCAAAGCGCACTTTCGCTGGACGGGGGGGCATCGTCAAGTAAAATCTGCCGGCAGGAAGCGGATGGGCCCCGCCGCCTGGAAAGGCTCGCGGCTCGCGTCCCGTCCGCTCCGGAGGCGTAAGCCATGCCGACCCCACGCGTATCCTCGCGCGCGGTGACCGCCCTGGCCCTGACCGCGCTGGCTCTTCCGCTTGCTGCCCCCGCGCTCGCCCTGCCCCCCGGCCGTGCGTGGATCCCCACGGAGAAACTGACCTTCCCGGGATACCAGTTCCTGGCGGCGCCGCGCCTGGACACGGACGAGGCGGGCGTCCCGATCCTGGCGGCCGACCTAATCAACGTCCCCACCACCGACGACGCATCGGGCTTTCGCTGGGCAGGGATTCGCTGGATGCCGACCTGGAGGCTGGGCCAGGACGCTCTCTTCTTGTGGCCGGTCCTGTCCCCGCCTGGAACCTACTATCTGGTTTGGGGTGGCGGTGGACCATCGAACAACGGCTACATCTTCATGGCGCAGGTGCTGGGCGACAGCGTGACTCCGCCC
>JBBIHL010000489.1:0-2695 GCA_037447075.1 Candidatus Eiseniibacteriota bacterium
GGCCACGCCCGGCCGCGCGGCGCGCACGCCGGCCCGGACCAGGCGCAACTGGGCCTCGTCGCACCCGGGGTCGTAGACCCACAGCCCCCGGCGCGACAGCCGGCGCGCGCCCGCCAGGGCCCAGGCCTCGGGCAGCCAGCGATTCATGGCGAGGGCCGCCCCCTGCACCGCGAACCGCGTCCACCACGCGGCCGGGTCGAAGCGGATGTGGGCGTAGGTGCTGGAAAGCACCAGCGCCGTCACCCGCTCCGGGCGCTCCACCGCCCATTGCAGGGCCAGCGCCCCGCCCAGCGAGTGCCCGAGCAGGGCGAAGCGTCCCGGCGCCAGCCGGGCGCTCACGCGTTCCAGGTCGTCCAGGTGCGTCCGCCAGCTCACCTCGCGCCGCCCGCGCTCGCGCAAGTCGTAGACCACGGTGCGGAAGCGGCCGGCGAGGCCGTGCGCCTGCGCCCACATGGACTCCTTCCAGCCGACCAGGGGAGGGACGAGCACGAGCGCGGGGCCCGAGCCCAGGGTGACGGCCTGGGTGGTCTCGCCGTGGCCCAGCTCGACGGCCAGCGGCTTCCACGCCGCCGCCACGTGCGGCGGGACGCATGCCTCCCATCCCCGAGGGGCGCGGCTGCCGACCGATGCGGTCATGCGGCCAGGTTGCTGGGGCGCGGGGCGGCGGGCAAGGCCCTTGTGGGCCGGGGTGGCCCGGGTCACGCCGACGGTCGGGCCGCGCGCGCCTTCATCCGCGTCGCTATACTGCGACGGCCGCCGGGGGGACCGCGCCGGGGGCCGGCGCGGGAAGTGGCTGCCGAGGACTCCCCACGGGGACCAGGCGGCGCCTGACTCCGGTGGAGACCGTGGAGGGACCTACGATGTCCGGCTTGCCCACCTTCTATTCCCGATTCCGCGAGCAGCACCCGGGAGTGACGCGCGCCTACGAGGCGCTGGGCGACGCCGCGCGCGCCGCCGGCCCGCTGGACGGGCGCAGCGCCGAGCTGGTCAAGCTGGCGCTGGCGGCCGGGGCGCGCCTGGAGGGAGGCGTGCACTCCCACGCCCGGCGCGCGCTGGCGGCCGGGGCGACCCCCGAGGAGCTGCGTCACGTCGCCCTGCTCGCCATCACCACCCTGGGCTTTCCGCAGGCGATGGCCACCCGGGCGCTGATCGAGGACGTGCTCGCGGAAGGCCCGGCGCGCTGAGCGCGCGGGTGCCGCAGGGGCGGCCCGGCCGGTCGAGCGGCATGGACGGGATCCAGGTCGAGGGCCTCACCAAGAGCTTCCGCGGCGGGGCGGTGCGCGCCCTGGTCGAGGTGTCGCTGACCGTGGCCCCCGGGGAGGCATTCGGGATCATCGGGCCCAACGGCGCCGGCAAGACCACCTTCCTGGGCTGCCTGCTGGGTTTCCTGCGACCGGACTCCGGGCGCATCATGGTGGACGGCCGCGAGCCGGACGACCTGGGCGTGCGCCGGGCGATCGGCTACCTGCCCGAGCGGCTGGTGCTCGACCGCTGGATGACCGGCCGCGACTTCCTCACCTACCACCATGCGCTGGCGGGTCTGCCGGAGGCGCTGCGGCCGGAGCAGGTCGAAGCCGCGCTGGCGCGGGTGGGGCTCGATGCCGCCGCGGCCGCCTTGCGCGTGCGGCACTACTCGCGCGGCATGCTGCAGCGGCTGGGGCTCGCCCAGGCCCTGCTGGGGGAACCGCGCTACCTCTACCTGGACGAACCCATCTCCGGCGTGGACCCCGCCGGCATTCTGCTGTTCCGGCGCATCCTGGCCGAGCTGAAGCAGCGCGGCGTGACCCTGGTGCTCAACTCCCACCAGCTCGACAACGTCGAGCGCCTGTGCGACCGGGTCGCCTTCATCAACCGGGGCCAGGTCCAGGCGATCGAGACGCTGGAAGCCGGCGCCGAGGCGGCGCGCGTGCTGCGGGTGCGGACCGCGAGCGGAGCGGAACCGTCGCTGCTCACCGAGGCGGTTGCCGAGCTGGCGGCGCGCGCCGGGGCCGCGCTGCTGGACTGGAAGCCGCCGCAGGCGCGCTTCCGCGTGGCCGACGACGCGACGGCGGCGCGCCTGCTGCGCGCCCTGTGCGAGGCCGGCGTGCCGGTGGTGGAGGCCACTCCCGAGGAGAGCCGGCTGGAGCGGCTGTTCGTGGCGCCCGGGGGAGGACCGCCGGCGTGAACGACACCCTCATCCTCTCGACGCTCCGGCAGCGGCTCGCGAGCCCCTTGCGCCTCGCGCTGCTGGCGCTCACGTTCGCCAGCCCGCTGCTGTTCCTGGCCGTCTCTCCCAGCCGCCGGCTGGTGGACCCCGGCAACACCTTCGTGCTGGCGCTCATCCTGGGTGCCGGGATGATCGGCAGCGACGTCTCCTCGGGCGTGATCCAGCTGCTGCTCGCCCGGCCGGTGCGGCGGTCGGAATACGTCTTGAGCCGGTGGCTCGCCGTCTCGGTGGCGGCAGCCGGCCTGGCGCTGGTCCAGCTCACCCTGGCCTGCCTGGTGGTGGCCCTGCGCGGCGCCGCCCTGCCCGCCACCGGCCAGGTGCTGCATGACTTCACCCGCCCAGGCGAGACCTTCGTGGTGGCGCGCGGCGGCCGGGGCGGGCGTGGGAACGCGCGTTTCGCCACGTCCACGCACCAGGCGCCGCGTGAGCATGAACCCGGCGAGCCCGGTGAGGAACGGCGGCTCCGGCTGGAACTGAAGCTGCTTGCCG
>JBBIHL010000490.1:0-2684 GCA_037447075.1 Candidatus Eiseniibacteriota bacterium
CGCCCACGCGCCGGGAAAGGCCGAGGGCGCCGCCTCGGGCGGCGCCCTCGGGTCGCCCCTCCTATATGTCGGGTACGATTCGCTACCGCCGGATGTTCACCAGCTCGTTGAGCATCTCGTCCGACGCGGAGATGACGCGGGCGTTGGCCTGGTAGCCGCGCTGGGCGATGATCATGTTGGTGAACTCCTGGGCGATGTCCACGTTGCTGCTCTCCAGCGCGCCGGGCGTGATGGTGGAGCGGCTGGTCCCGCCCGCGAAGCTCACCACCGCGGTCCCGGAGTTGGGCGACTCCTCGTAGAGGTTGTTGCCGCTGCGGGTGAGGCCGCCGGGGTTGTTGAAGCTGGCCAGCGCGATCTGGGCCAGGTTGCGCGTCACGCCGTTGCTGAAGAAGCCCGTGATCACGCCGCGGGTGTCCACGCTGATGTTCAGGAGGTCTCCTGCCTGGTAGCCGTTCTGGCTGCTCACCACCGCGTTCGAGGGGTTGGCGAAGCCGGCCAGGCCGTCGATGCCGTTGAGGGTTCCGGGATTGATGGTGATGCTGAACGGCGAGCCGCCGGGCGGGGTGAGCGTGAGCGAGCTGCCGCCACCGGGGTAGGTGAAGCTGGCCAGGCTGCCGTTGGCGTTGAACGTCACCGTGCCGCTGCCCGCCGGCGTCACCGGCGCGGTGGCGCAGGAGGGGGTCCAGCTCCACTGGCCGGGTGCGACGTTGGTGAAGACGATCTGCAGGTTGTGCGGGGCCCCGGCGCTGTCGTAGACGGTGATGCCCATGGTGTGGGTGGCGCCCACCGCGGCCCCGGCGTCCAGGTTGCCGGTGAGCGTGATGAGGTCGGTGGCCCGGGCCGGCGCGCGCAGGCCGAGCTGGAGCTGGATGTCCCCGATGGACGAGGTGGACGAGAAGTTTCCGTTGGCGTCGGCGACGATGCCCTGCACCACGTAGCCGGTGCTGGGAGAGATGAGCTTGCCGTCGGCGTCGAGCTGGAAGTTGCCCGCCCGCGTGTAGACCCGGCGCTGCCCGTTGCTGAGCACGAAGAACCCGGCGCCCTGGATGGCCAGGTCGAGGGGCTGCCCGGTGGTCTCGAGGCTGCCCTGGTTGAAGAGCTGGTCAATGCTGCCCACGTTCACCCCGGTGCCGATCTGGACGGGGTTCATCCCGCCCAGGTTGCCGGCCGGCCGCGAGGCGCCCTGGAGCAGCTGGACGAAGGCCTCCTTGAACGTGACCCGCGAGCCCTTGAAGCCCACGGTGTTGACGTTGGCGATGTTGTTGGCGATGACGTCCATCCAGGTCTGGTGGCTGCGCAGACCGGAGACGCTGGAGAACAGCGCGCGCATCATGTCGGGATTACCTCCTGCGTAGGATCTCCGAGGGGGTGGGTGGTTCGTCGGGGTGGCCCGGCGGCGTCACGGCCGCGGGTGGGGGCGGAGGCGGCGGGGCCGGCTCGATCTCCGCGATGTCGTCGAGGGGGACCTCCAGCCCGCCCAGCCGCAGGACGATGCGTCCGTCCTTGAACGAGACCCCCTCCACCACGCCCAGCGTGAACGTCGTCACGGGGACGGGCGTCTCCTGGCCGCCGGTCGCGGTGGTGACCTTCACCTGGTAGCGGTAGGTGCCGGGCGGCAGGTCGGCCGGAAGCGCCAGGGTCTGGCGTCCGGCCGGCAGCGTTCCCAGGTCGCGCGTGGCGACCTCGTTGCCGCTGGCGTCGAGCAGCCGCAGCGTGGCCTTGCCCCCGCTGCCGCCCACCTCGACGCGCACCCGGGCCTGACCGGTGGCGGGGACGGCGACCTGGTCCCCGGCCGCCGCCACGGTCTTGCCCAGCAGGGCGGCGCTGAAGCTGGTCTTGCCCAGCAGGATGGCGAGCTGGCTGTTCATGTCCTGGACGGCCATGGCCTCGTTGAGCTGGGTGAGCTGCTCCACCGAGCTGAACTGCGCGAGCTGCGCCGCGAACTCGTGGGGCTGCAGCGGGCTCAAGGGGTCCTGGTTCTTGAGCTGCGCGACGAGCAGCGTGAGGAAGGCGTCCTTGTCGAGCGCCTTCTTCCGCGGGGCGTCCGCGAGGGCGCCGGGAAGCGTTCCGAGGATGGGGGGCGTGCTCATGGTGGCCTACCTTTCTTCGCGATCGCGCGCGCCGCGCCGCCGCGAACGGTCGCGCTCGGCGTGGCGCGGGTCGGAGTCGTGGGCCGGGGGCTCCCGGCGCCGTTCGTCGGGGTTCCGGGCGTCTTCGCGGCGCGCGGATTCCGCGCCCGATTCCGCCGGGGCCGACTGCTGGACGGTCACGCGGGCCTCGGTGAAGCCGCGCTGCGCCAGGGTGTGGCGCAGCTCGGAGAGGCCGCGGCTCATGCGCTGTGCCGCGGCCGGGTCGCTGGTGACGATGCGGGCGTGCACTTCCGCTCCGCGGACCGAGACGCGCAGCCGGCCCACCAGTCCCTGCTCGCCGCCGAACTGCAGCGTGACCTGCCCGCCGGGCGCGGGCATCACCTCGGGCCCGCGTGGCGCGGCCGTGGGGGGGTGAGGGCAGGAGGCCGCCGCGCCGCCGTGGGCAAGGCTGCGCGCCGCGGCGGCCTATCTCGTGCGCGCGCGCAGGAAAGCCCGCCGAGGCAGGCAACGCCCTCGGCGCGCGCGACGCTCCTCGGCATGAGACCGCAGCGAAGCACCGCGATCGCCGCGGAATCAGTTTCCGCCGCGATCGAT
>JBBIHL010000491.1:0-2678 GCA_037447075.1 Candidatus Eiseniibacteriota bacterium
AGCGCTTCGAGCTGCGCGCAGGCGGCGCCCGGCGGCAGCAGCCGCAGGTCCGGCACGGTGACGGCCGCCGGGGCCGGCGGTCGGGCCGCGACCTGGGTGATGCTGGGCCGCAGGGGGCTGGTCGGGGTGCTGCGCGCGTCCTCGAGGATGCGGCGGAACACCGGTGCGGCCACCTCGCCGCCGTAGTAGGCATGCGCGCGCGGCTCGTCGATGAGTACGAGCCCCAGCAGGCGCGCCCCCTCGACCGGGGCGAACCCGACGAAGGAGGAGAGGTACTTGCCGCGTCCGTAGGTGCGCACCGCCGGATCGTACTTCTGCGCGGTGCCGGTCTTGCCCGCCACCGTCAGCGAGGGGACGCGCGCCGAGCGACCCGAGCCGCTGTCCACCACCGCCGCCATCATGCCCCGCAGCAGCGCGGCGGTGCGCTCGCTGAAGACTCGCTGGATCGCCTGCGGCGCGAAGCGCCGCAAGGTCTGGCCACGCAGGCTCCGCTCCTCGCGGACCAGCATCGGGTGCATCAGGACGCCGCCGTTGGCGACGGCCGCGTAGGCGAGCGCCAACTGGAGCGGCGTGCAGGTCATCTCCTGCCCGATGGCGATGGTGGGCAGCGAGCGACCCGACCAGCGGTCGGGCGGCCGCAGCAGGCCGGCGGCCTCGCCGGGAAACTCGATGCCGGTGAGCGAGCCGAACCCCAGGGCCGTGGCGTAGCGGTAGAGCCGCTGGCTGCCCACGCGCAGCGCGAGCTTGCCCATCACGATGTTGCTCGAGACCCGCAGGGCGTCGGCGAGCGTGAGCGCGCCGTGCGGATGGGCGTCACGGATCAGGGCACCGCGGCCGAACCGGAAGACGCCGTTCTCCGCGTCGAAGACCTCGTCGGGCCGGGCCAGGTCCTCCTCGAGCGCCGCCGCCATCACCGCCAGCTTGAAGGTGGAGCCCGGCTCGTACTGGTCGGTGACCGCCAGGTTGCGGGCGGGCCCCGCGCGGGCGTGAGGCCACGCGGCCATGGCCAGGATCTCGCCCGTCGCGGGATCCAGGAACACGGCGGCCCCGCGCTGCGCCCGCAGGCTCTCCACCGCGGCGGCGAGATGGACCTCGGCCACGGCCTGGAGCTCGGCATCCAGGGTGAGCACCAGCGAGTGCCCGTCCACCGGCGGGCGGCCCTGGCCCCGCGGCAGCCGGTGCCGGCCGCCGACGCCGTCCAGGGTGAAGGTCACCCAGCCGGGACGCCCGCGCAGGACGGGATCGAACTGCAGTTCCAGGCCTTCCACCCCCAGGTTGTCGAGGTCGGTGCGGCCCACCAGCTCGGAGGCGGCCGGACCCAGAGGGTAGACGCGCTGGGTCTCGAGCGCCAGGTAGACGCCGCGGGCGTCCAGCCGCTCGATCTCCGCGGCGCGGGCGGGCGGAACGCGGCGCGCCACCCACAGAAAGCGCGGGCGGGCCTCGAACTCGCGCAGCATGCGACGGGGCGGCAGCCTGAGGATGGCCGCCAGGCGGCGCGCGACCCCCCGGGGGTCGGCCATCTCGCGCGGCGCGGCCGAGACCGAGTAGGTGCGCAGGTCGTGCGCCAGCGGCCGCCCGTGGCGGTCCAGGAGGCCGCCGCGCACCGGGTTGACCAGGATGCGCTGCTCGTGGAGGCGCTCCGCGCGCTCGGCGTAGTGCGCGTGGCGCACGAGCTGGATCCAGCCCAGGCGCAGCCACAGCGCCACGAGCGCGAACAGCAGACCGGCCGCAGCCACCAGCACCCGACTCCTGCGCATTTCCATGTGGGCCTGGACCTTTCCCTCCCTGGGATGGCGGCGGTTCACGCATACCGCCGGGCCTTCACTTGCGCGGTGCGGTGGTGCGGCCGGTCAACCTCATCGAACGGTCATGCCACGCCTGATGGCCTCGCCCGGTCAGCGTCCGCCGCGCGCCTGCGCCCGCGCGTCCGGGACCAGGGCGCGCATGAAGCGCTCGACGAGCGGGGAGGCGGCGCGGGCCGGGGACTCCTCGCGCGCCAGATAGCCGGCGGGCAGCAGGACCACCCGGTCCGGCCCGGCCGGCTCCAGACCCAGGCGCAGCGCCGCGGACGCCAGCTCCGGGCGCGTCGCGCGGCGCTCCAGCTCGGCCCGCAGGAAGTCCAGGCGCGCGCGCGCCTCCTCGTAGCTCGCGCGCGTCCGGTCCAGCCTCAAGGACAGCTGGGCCACGCGCGAGCTCTGCCACACCTCCGAGAGCAGCACGCCGACCACGGTCAGCGCGATGAGGAGCGGCGCGAGCCAGGCGCAGCGCGGCTCCGCGGCGCGCCAGGCCGGGCGGCCGCCACGCCGGTACGACGTCATGCCGACCTCCTTCGTGCGGCGCGCAGCCGGGCGCTGCGCGCGCGGGGGTTCCTCGCCACCTCCTCGCCCGACGGTCGCACGACCCGACGGGTGAGGATCTCCCAGGGCCCCGCGACCGGGGGCAGGGCGCCGCCGGGGGTCGGGGCCCCCCCGCGCAGTGCCTGCTTGATCGCGCGATCCTCGCCGGAGTGATAGGCGATCGTCACCAGCACGCCGCCCGGCTCGAGCGCGTGCGGCAGGAAATCGAGCGCGGCCTGGAGCTCGGCCGACTCGTCGTTGACCCAGCGCCGCAGCGCCTGGAACGCCTGCGCCAGCCGCCGCGGATGGGGCCGGCCGCCGTAGGCGCGCGCCACCGCGCGG
>JBBIHL010000492.1:0-2676 GCA_037447075.1 Candidatus Eiseniibacteriota bacterium
ACGCGGCGCCGCCCGGCTGGGCGGCCGGGGCGGAGACCGGCGGCCCGAGCAGGCCCAGGACCGTGGACAGGCACGCCGCGGCGCGCCCGAGGCTGCCGCGGACCGCGAGGGGACTCACGTGCGGATCATGCGGGAGCGCGTCCTGCGGAGCCCGTCACAGGCTCCACCAGTAGCTGAGCTTCACCAGGAAGATGTTCTCGCCCCGCAGCTGCGCCAGCTCGCCCAGCGATCGGCCGAAGTCGAGCGCCCCGCTGGGCTCCGAGGCCGATCGGCTCTGCGTCCACACCAGGAAGACGGTCGAGCCGGGCAGGTACTCCCAGCGCAGCACGGTGCTGCCGCGCAGCGACTTGAAGTTGAAGTCGGGGTTCCCGATCTCGATCGGCGCGGCGGGGCCGGAGGGACCGTCCGGGTCGGCCGTGCCCGTGGCCGGGTCGAAGGTCGAGCCCTCCTCCCCGTAGCGCAGGAAGGCGTAGCTCTTCGGCCGGCGCAGCTCCCCGAAGTCGCGGTAGTCGCCGGCCGAGATCAGGGGCTGCGCGTAGACCTGCAGCGAGAGGCGCGGCGTGAAGGTCCAGTCCAGGCGGACGCCGGCCGCGACCTCGGTCTGCTCGAGCCGCGCGAACACGTAGCGCTGCCCGTAGGTCGCGGCCGCCAGCGCGTCCTGGTAGGTCCCCACGTACTGGGCTCCGTCCTTGCTGTGCCGGTAGGAGGGGCCAAGGCTCAGGGCCACGTTGGCGCCCGGGCGCCAGGTGAGCGAGGGGCTCACGTTCCAGTAGAGCTGCGAGTCCCGCCGGTAGCGGCCGCCGCCGCAGTCCAGCCCGAGCCGCCACGGCTTGCGGGAGTCGGTGCCCAGCGACAGGTTGGCCTCCCCGCCCGCGGGCGAGCGCATCAAGGGCCCGCCGCGCGTCTGCCGGTCGTTGATCCACGGCGGGTTGTAGGCGGCGAACGCGTTCAGCCAGTGGAAGTTGTTGAACTCGACGTAGGCGAACGTCGCCACGCCCTCGCCGGTCTTGACCCCGCCGAAGTTCTGCTTGCGGAAGTAGGCGCCGCCCCAGTCCGCGTAGCGCTTCACCCGGTCGGGCTTGACCCACTTGTAGCCGGCGCCGGCGTGCCCGTTGATCACGTCGCCGAAGCCGAAGTACCCCAGGTCGTTCACGTCGAAGCCCGGCGATTGCAGGCCCAAGGCGGCGTTGGCGAAGACGCTGCCCTTCTCCTTGTTGAGCCACAGCCGCGCCACGTAGCCGTCGAGCGAGGTGGCGGCGGAGTCCACCCCCAGGTAGCCGGCGTCGGGGCGCTGGTAGTAGTGCTGCGCGCCGCGCTGCAGCGCGATCATGCGCTGGCGGGTGCCCTGGGCGCGGGTCGCCGCCGCGTACCCCGAGACCACCCACACCTTCCCGGGGTCCAGGAAGGTCCAGCCGTCCACGCCGGCCACCGCGGAGGCACGGTTCATTTCGTCCTGCAGCGGGCCCTGGGCGAAATCCCGCGCGGTGAGCGTGCTCATGAAGCCCAGGCCCTGTCGCCCGTCGCGGAAGGGCCGCTGCGCGCGGAACACGCCGTAGTAGGAGAGCGGCTCGACCTCCGCGCTCCAGCGGCTGCCGCCCCGGGCCAGGTCGGCGGTCTCCTTCCGGGTGAGGGCGTGGACCGTTCCCATGCTCCATCGGCCGGGCAGCATGCCCGTGAGCTTGGCCGCGCCCAGGATGGTGGTTCCCAGGGGCACGTCGGCGAACTCGTTGGTGGGCAGGCTGCCCGACGGGGCGCGCCCGATGCGCCGGGTGTAGAAGAACAGCGGCTCCCACCAGTTGAAGTTCCAGTAGTTCGAGGCGCCGTTGTTGCCGAAGCGGAAGACGTTGTCGCCCTCCAGGAAGAACGGGCGCTTCTCCGGGTAGAATGTCTCCACGTCGCTCAGGTTCACCACGGCCGGGTCCACCTCCACCTGGCCGAAGTCGGGATTCACCGTGGCGTCGAGGGTGAGGCTGCTGCCCAGGCCCACCTTGAGGTCCGCCCCGTACTTGGAGAGGTAGCGCGACCCGTCGTGGAAGGGGTCCCCCGCCGGGTGGCGCTCGTATTCCGCGCGGCCCGTGGCGTAGGGGGCCACCGCCAGACGCCGGGGCGGGTCGAAGCCGTCGAGCCCCACCAGGTCGGGAAAGCGCGAGACGAAGCCGTTCGAGCTGCGCGGGCGGAAGACCAGCAGGTCCTCCTCGTTCCTGCGCGCGATGACGCGGCGGAAGTTGATTCCCCACACGTGGTGGTCGTCGCGCCGGAAGCGCAGCTGCGAGAAGGGGATCCTCATCTCCACCGTCATGCCGCCGGGGTCACGGCGCACGCGCGCGTCCCACACGCCGTCCCAGGAGTCGTCGTCCCAGTCGTCGTTGAGCAGGGTGCCGTCGTAGAGCACGCCGGCGGCGTTGACCCCGAAGTAGAACCCCGTGCGCCGGTCCCGGTAGGGGTCGAGGTAGACCACCAGCCCGTCGGAGCCCGCGTCCACGTCCCGCCGGGCGAGCCGCACCCGGATGGAGTCCGGCGCCGAGTCGTAGAGCCGGGCCCCCACGTAGAGGGCCGCGTCGTCGTAGGCCACGCGCACCTCAGTGGATTCGGTGGGCGCCGCGCCCTCGTCGGGTCGCTGCTGCACGAACCCGCCGATGGGGGGCGCGGCCGACCAGACGGGCTCCGCCAGGGCGC
>JBBIHL010000493.1:0-2668 GCA_037447075.1 Candidatus Eiseniibacteriota bacterium
GCTTCGCGCTCGCCGTCGAGAAGCTCGCCGGCATCACCGCGCCCGACCGCGCGCAGTACATCCGCGTCGTGGCCGGCGAGATCTCCCGCATCACCGACCACCTGACGTGTCTCGGCATGGCGGCGAGCGAGCTCGGGGCGATCTCCGCCGGGTTCTACATGCTGGAGGCGCGCGAGTTCCTCTACGACCTGGTCGAGGCGCTCACCGGTGCGCTCCGCGAGCGGGTGGCGCGCGTCGAGGCGCTGCTGCGGAGCGACGACACGCTGCTCTTCCTCGTCACCGCCCGAGCCGCGCCTGGTCGGCGAGGCCGAGTCGCTCGCCCGCGCCCGCTGGCAGGGGGGCGCGGCGTGAAGGTGCTGATCGCCGGCGGCGGCACCGGGGGGCACGTGTTCCCGGGCATCGCGGTGGCCGAGGAGCTGCGCCGCGCGCGGCCCGAGAGCCGCGTCCTGTTCGTGGGGACGCCGCGGGGCATCGAGCTGCACGCCGTGCCGGGCGCGGGCTTCGAGCTGACGCTGGTGGCCGGTCGCGGCCTGCCGCGGCGCACCTGGTGGCGCTGGCCGACGGCGCTGGCCGTCAACCTCTGGGGATTCCTCCAGGCGTTCCGCGTCGTGCTCCGGTTCGCCCCCGACGTGGTGCTGGGCACCGGCGGCTACGTGAGCGGCCCGGTGGTGCTGGCGGCATGGCTGCTGCGGCGCCCGGTGCTCCTGCAGGAGCAGAACAGCATCCCCGGCCTCACCAATCGCTGGCTCTCGCGGCTGGCGCGCGAGGTCCACATCTCCTTCACCGAGTCGCGCTCCTACTTCCCCCGGCAGGACCACCTCAAGCTCACCGGCAACCCGGTGCGCGCCTTCATCCTGAGCGGGGACCGGCGCCAGGCGCTCCAGCAGTTCGGGCTCCAGGAGGGCCGGCCCACGGTGTTCGTGTTCGGCGGCAGCCGCGGGGCGCACCGCATCAACGAAGCCGCGCTCGACGCCATGCAGCGCCTCAAGGGACGGGTGGACGTGCAGTTCGTCCTGCAGACCGGCCGCGAGGACTTCGAATGGGCGCGAGGGGTGGTCGAGCGGCAGGAGCTCCCGTGCCGCGTCCTGCCCTTCATCAACGAGATCCAGCAGGCCTACGCCGCGGCGGACCTGGTGGTGTGCCGCTCGGGGGCCATGACCCTGGCCGAGATCGCCGCCTGCGGCACGCCGGCGGTGCTGGTCCCCTACCCCTACGCCGCCTACAACCATCAGGTGGTCAACGCCGAGAACCTGGTCGAACGGGGCGCGGCTTCGCTGGTGCTCGACAGCGAGCTCACCGGCGAGCGGCTGGCGCGCGAGATCGCGCGGCTCACCGCGGACCGCCAGCTGCTGCGCCGCATGTCCGCCAACGCGCGGCTGTTCGCCCGGGCCGACGCGGCCGAGCGCCTGGTGAAGAGCCTGGAGCGGTGGGCGCCGCCCCCAGCTTCCCGCGGGGAGCCGGCGCCGGCCGGGGGAGGGGCCTAGTGTACGGGCGCACGCGGCGTCTCCACTTCATCGGCATCGGCGGCTCCGGCATGTGCGGGGTGGCCGAGGTGCTGCTCAACCTGGGCTACGAGGTGACGGGCTCGGACCTCAAGCCCAGCGAGGTGACCGAGCGCCTCACCACTATGGGGGGGCGCATCTTCATCGGCCACGCCGCCAGCAACGTGGAAGGCGCGCAGGTCGTCGTGTTCTCCAGCGCCGTGCCCGCGGACAACGTGGAGATGGTGGCCGCACGCGCCGCCGGGGTGCCCGTCATCTCGCGCGCCGAGATGCTGGCGGAGCTGATGCGCATGAAGTACGGCGTGGCGGTGGGCGGCATGCACGGGAAGACCACCACCACCTCGCTGATCGCCGCGGTGCTCGCGCGCGGCGGGCTCGATCCCACGGTCGTGGTGGGGGGACGGCTGCGGGCGCTCGGCAGCCACGCCGCCCTGGGGCGCGGCCAGTTCCTGGTGGCCGAGGCGGACGAGAGCGACGGCTCCTTCCTGCGGCTCGCTCCCGCGGTGACGGTGATCACCAACATTGACCGCGAGCACCTCGATCACTATCGCGATCTCGACGAGATCCAGCAGGCCTTCGTCTACTTCGCCAACCGGGTTCCCTTCTACGGCGCCTGCGTCCTGTGCGTGGACGACCCGCACGTGCGGGCCATCCTGCCTCGCGTGACCAAGCGGGCGATCCTCTACGGCACGCGCGCCGAGGCCCAGGTCCGCGCCCAGGCGGTCGAGCTGCTGCCCGACGGCTCCCGCTTCGAGGTCGGCTCCGCCGGGGAGCTGCTGGGGCGCGTGGAGCTGGCGGTGCCCGGCGCGCACAACGTGCTCAACGCGCTGGCGGCGGTCGCGGTGGGCCTGGAGCTCCGGGTGGGGTTCGCCCACATCCAGGAGGCCCTGGCCTCCTTCCACGGGGTGGGGCGGCGGTTCGAGACCCGCGGCCACGCGGCCGGGGTGCGCTGGGTGGACGACTACGGGCACCACCCCACCGAGATCGTGGCCACGCTGGCGGCGGCGCGCGGCGCCAGCGCCGGCCGGGTGCTGGTGCTCTTCCAGCCCCACCGCTACACGCGCACGGCGGCGCTGGCACGCGAGTTCGGCGGCGCCTTCCGGCAGGCCGACCGCGTGTGGGTGCTGGAGGTCTATCCGGCGGGCGAGCCGCCCCTGCCCGGGGTG
>JBBIHL010000494.1:0-2666 GCA_037447075.1 Candidatus Eiseniibacteriota bacterium
GCCGCTCCTCATGGCCGCGCCCGCCGGGCGGCCTCGCCACCCCTTGCCAGGAGGGACCCGTGACGCTTTCCCATGCCGAGATCGACGCCATCCTCGAGCGCGAGGCCGACCACGATTGCCCGGGGATCGGCTCGAAGAAGATCTGCGTGCGGATCGTGGGGATCGCCGACCTGCCCAGCCGCTTCGGCCGCTTCCAGGTCGCGGCCTTCTGGAACAACCGGGACGGCAAGGAGCACGTCGCGATCATGCGCGGCAACGTCTTCGGGCGCGAGGAGGTCCCCACCCGCGTGCACTCCGAGTGCCTCACCGGCGACGCGCTGGGGTCGCTGCGCTGCGACTGCCGCGACCAGCTGGAGGTCGCGCTGCGCCGGATCGCCCGGGAGGAGCACGGGCTGGTGCTCTACCTGCGACAGGAGGGCCGCGGTATAGGCCTCCTGAACAAGATCCGCGCCTACGGGCTGCAGGACCGCGGCCTCGACACGGTGGAGGCCAACCAGGCCTTGGGCTTCCGCGACGACGAGCGCGAGTACTCCATCGCCGCCCACATGCTGCACAGCCTGCGGGTGCGCTCCATCCGGCTCTTCACCAACAACCCCCGCAAGGTGGAGGACCTCGCCCGCTTCGGGGTGAAGATCACCGCCCGCGAGCCGCACGTCATCCAGCCCAACGAGCACAACCGGTTCTACCTGCTCACCAAGGCGGCCAAGTCCGGTCACTACCTGGACTTCTCCGGAAAGCCTCACCTTCCGGAGCAGGGGGAGGCGGTGCAGGTGGAGGGGATGGCGGGCTGACCGCGGGCGGAGCTTCAGCGGCGCAGGAACTCCTCCACCGTCCGCACGAAGGCCTCCGGCTCCTCGAAGAACGGCAGGTGCCCGCTGCGCTCGAACACCACGAAGCGCGAGCCGGGGATGGCCTTGTGGATGCGGTGGGCCACGGCGGGGGCCACGTTCATGTCGTAGCGGCCGGTGAGGACCAGCGTGGGGAAGCCGAACTTGGGCAGCTCGGGTCCCAGGTCGAAGCGCTTGGCGTCGGCGTTGAGCGCGGCGTTGATGGCGGGCCGGTAGACGTAGGGACGCGCGGCGGCCAGGTAGCGGTTCCGGTTCTCCGGGGAGTAGAAGAGCATCGAGAAGTACTCGCGCAGGGTGGCGTGGATCGCCGCCGAGTCCCCCAGCGTCTCGGCGAAGGCCAGCGCCGACTGGCGCTCCACGCCCTCCGGGAAGACGTCCTTGAACAGGAAGATGGTGTCCTCCCAGCGAGGCGCCGCCGAGTCGCAGATGATCAGACGGGAGACGCGTCCCGGGTGGCGGGCGGCGTAGGCCATCGCCAGGTAGCCGCCCCACGAGTGCCCCAGCAGGTCCATCCGCTCGCAGCCTACATGCGCGCGCAGCGCGTCCAGGTCGGCGATCTGGTCCGCGATGGTGCACGACTGCGCGGCCTTGAGCGGGCTCGAGCGCCCGTTGCCGCGCTGGTCGTAGAAGATCACCCGGCGGCTGGCCGCCAGCCGGTCCCAGACGTCGGAGCAGTGCAGGTAGCCGTGGTCGAAGCCCGGGCCGCCGTTCACCACCACGAGCGCCGCGGCCACTCCCTCGCCGCGCACCTCGTAGTAGAGGGTGACGCCGCCCGGCGCCCTGAACGTGCGGCCTTTCTCCGGCGCATCGGCCCGGGCCGTGCCAGGCAACGCCAGGAGGAACAGCGCGGCGAGGAGGGTGGAACGAGTCATGGTGACGGGACCTCCTTTCCGATTGGCGGCGGCCCGCGGCCCGTCAGGGCGGAGGCGGAAACGCTGCGAGCTTCTTCTTGAGCGAGGCGATGGCCGACTCCGAGCGCTGCCCGGGCGGCAGTGCCTCGGCCTCGCTCACGGCGTCGGCGAGCGTGCGCCGCGCCGCCGTGCTGTCGCCCCGGCCGGCGTAGACCTCGGCCCGGGTCTGAAGGAGGAGCAGGCGCCGGGGTCCGTAGGCCTTCCGGAGCGCGCGGTCCGAGGCCGCCAGCGCGTCCTCCCAGCGCCCCATGGCCTTGTAGGCCACGGCCAGGCGCGCGGGGGGGTTGTAGTCGTCGGGCAGGTCGCGCTCCGACGCCACGAGCATCGGGACGGCGCGCTCGGGCTCGCCCAGCTCCAGGTAGGCCGAGAGCCGGTGCGAGTCGTAGACCGCGCGCGCGTCCGGCGTGGCGGCCTTGTCCGCCTCCGCCTCCAGGAGCCGTGCCCACTCTTCGGCGACCCCGTGGGCGCGGGTCGAGTCACGCGCGTCCTTGCGGGCGTCGAGCAGCGCGATGTAGACCCCGGAGCGGTCGTCGCCCGAGATCGGCAAGCCCCGATCCGCCAGCACCGTTCGGCAGCGCTCCTCGAAGAGCGCGATCCGCTCCTCCCGCGACGCGCTGTCGGCCGGAAGCTCCAGCGCGGCGTTCAGCCCGCTCGCGGCCACGTTGGCCGCGGACGAGGTCTTGCGGAGCCGCGGCCAGGCATCGTCGGCGACGCGCACCGCCCGGGGCCAGTCCCGGGTCTCGTAGAGGGCGTAGAGCAGCGACTCCACCGCGCGGCCGTATGGGGGCCAGTCCCGCGGGGCCGCGCGCAGCGCCTGCTGGTAGGCCTCGGCGGCCTCGCGGTACTCCTCGCGCGCGTAGCGTTGCTCGGCCTGCGCCATGGCGCGATCCGCGGCCGCGCTCCCCGG
>JBBIHL010000495.1:0-2666 GCA_037447075.1 Candidatus Eiseniibacteriota bacterium
GGCGCGGCCCGCACCTGACGGCGCCGTGCCGCGCGAGCAGCCTGGCGCCGAGATCGCGCCGCCCCCTGCGCCCGCGCCGAGCCGGGCGCGCTGGTCATGGTTCGCACGCGACGGTGCGCGCCACCACGCCACCAAGGTCGTCTACCGCCGCGTGGTCCCGCCGCGGCTCCCCGCCGCCTACACGCGCCAGCAGGCCCAGCCGGCGGTGTAGCGGGGCGGGGCGCTCAACCCCACTCTGCTGGCTTCCCCACCAGCCTCGGCCGGCTGCCGCACCGAATCACCGCAGGGTGAACCGGATCGGCACCGGCAGCCACACGGCCACCGGCACGCCCTTGGCCATCGCCGGCTTGAAGCGCCACTGGCGTACCGCCTCGATCGAGGCCTGATCAAGCCCCGGCACCGATCCGGTGACGCGGCATTCACCCACCGTGCCATCCTCGAGCACAAGTACCTGCAGCGTGACCGTGCCCTCGATGCGGCGGGCCTTGGCGTCCTCGGGGTAGTTCGGCATCACCTTCGTCAACGCCTCCGGTAGCTCGTCGACACGCACGTGCTCGCCAAACGCGGGGCGGCGTCCCGGCGTGGCCGCGCCCTCGCGCGGAGAGGTCGTCGAAGGGAGTGGCTTCTCGCTAGGACGCTTCTCCGACCCGTGGAAGCGGTGCCAACGCTGGGCGAGCTGACCGTGCTCGGGGTCCGTCACCTGCACCACCGGGTTCTCCGGAATGGTCCAGTCTATCCTGTGCTCACCCATGTTGCTTCCCGGCGCATCCCGGGCGCCGCTCCGGCGAAAGACCCCGCGGTAAACTCCGCGCTCCAGGATGCCCACGCCCTCCCAGCCTTCCGAGGAGACGAGGTGGTAGATGTCGCCGAGAAGGCGACTCACATTCACCTCCGCAGCTCTGCCCATGACCGCGTAGCTGCCTTCAATCCCCGCGCCGGCAGGCGGCTTGGCCGTGTCGGAGGTCGCGGACGCGGGTGGCGGCACGGGCACGGCCGAAGGAGCGGGCGCCGACGTCGCGGCCGGCTCCGCGGGCGCGGATGGCGGAGGCTTGGTCGCGGGCGGGAGCGGAGCACGGCGCTTCTCCGGAGGCGCGACGATGCTCGGCGCCGCCCGCGACGGAGCATCGCCGCCCTGGGGACGAGCGCCACCAGCTTGCCGGTCAGCGCCGTTATTGTGCGCTGTGGGATCCGGCGCCGCCGTCGGTGAATCGCCGGGCCGGCCCGCGCTCAAGAGGAGGGCGGTAACCCCCATAAGGAGTACCGCGCTCGCCACCGCCTTCACGGCTCCCACGTTCCCGGCCCGAAGGTCGTGCTTCCTATGAAGGCCGTTCGGCTGGGCCTCGCCCTTGCAGCAGGGCCGCCAGTGCTCCCAGCCCAGCCCCGACCGGAACCAGGATGATCAAGGCGCCTACGAGAACGATGAACCCGGCGGCCGTGCTCAGGCTGCCCAGACCCTCGCCGGCGCCCTTCAACGCGACGGCAATCGTGACGTAGATCGCGGGGAGCAAGACGATGAGCGCAGCGCACAGCGCCCCGCTCATCGCCCCACGACCCAGGCCCACCGGGTCACGCCCCGCAGTCGTGCGCCACCAGGTCGGCGGAACGACGATCAGAGCGACCAACGTCATGGTTCCAACCGGAGGTGGCGACACGCCGCCGCGAATCATTTCGAAAGCGAGGATCGGAAGGGCGAAGAGCAGGGTTGGAAGCCACGTCCTTCGAACCAGCTCGCGCGTCTGGCGTTCCCCCGAAACGGACCTCCCAGCAACAGGCTTATGGCCGAAACACGAGCTTGCGGGTTTGTGTCTCACCTGCACCGCTTCTGACCCACTCTCTGGCGCCGTGCGAAGTCACCGCAGGGTGAACTTGACCGGCACCGCCACCCACACGGCCACTGGCGCCCCCTTCGCCATCGCGGGTTTGAAGCGCCACTGGCGAACGCACTCGACCGCAGCTTCATCGAGCCCCGGGACCGAGCGGGCGACGCGGCAATCCGTGACGGTCCCATCCTCAAGCACGAGCGCCTGCACCAGGACCGTGCCTTCGATGTTGCCCCGCCTGGCATCCTCGGGGTAGTTCGGAACTACCTTCGTGATCGCCTCGGGCAGCTCCTCGACGTAGACATACTCGCCGAACGCGGGGCGGCGTCCCGGCGCGGCCGCGCCTTCAACCGGCGGGGCGGTCGGAGGGCGCGGCTGCTCGATGGGGCGCTGCACGGAGTCGGAGAGGCGGCGCCACCGCTGGGTAATCTCCCCCTGCTTGGGGTCCGTCACCTGCGCGCTCGGGTTGTCGGGCGTGGTCCATTCGATCGTGAGCCGGCCCAGGCCGCTTCCTGGCGTGCCCGGTGCGACGCGGCGGCGATAGACGCCGCGGCAGACCGCCCCCTCGAGGAAGCCCACACCCTCCCAGCCTTCCGAGGAGGTCACGTGGTAGACGTCGGGGAGCAGGCGCCTCACCTGGACCTCGGCGGCGCTGCCCTCGATGGCGTAGGTGCCCTCGATCGCCGGGGCGGCGGGCAGCCTGGGCGTCTCGGGGACCGGGGACGGGGGGGGCGGCGTGGGTACAGGCGGGGGAGCGGGCACCGAGGTCTCGGCCGGCTGCGCGGGCGCGGGTGACGCCGGAGGCTTGGTGGCGGGCGGTTGCGCCGCCGCGGGCGGCGGCGGAGC
>JBBIHL010000496.1:0-2656 GCA_037447075.1 Candidatus Eiseniibacteriota bacterium
CCAGGTCGTAGGGGTCGAGGGCGCGCGCCTGCCGGATGAGGACCAGCGCCGAATCGAGCTGGTTGTCCCAGGAGGCCAGCACCGCCAGCCGGTAGAGGGCGCGCACGGCGTAGGGATCCTCGGCCAGCACCTCGCGGTAGGCGGCGCGCGCGGCGTCGTAGCGGCCGGCGGCGAAGGTGGAGTCGGCCTGCTCCAGCGTTGCGGGAGCGCCGCGGGCACTGGACGCGACGCCCGCCGCCACCGCCAGCGCCAAGGCGCCGGCCGCGGCCCGGCTCACGGCCCGCCTCATGGCTTCTCGGGCGTGGCCGCCGAGGAGGCTGCCGGAGCCGCGCCCGGCGCCAGGTTCGCCGCGGTGGACGAGTCCGCCCACGCGGTCCACAGCGCCTTCAGGGCGCCGTAGACCGGCTTGAGCCGCGCGTGGTAGCGCGGCGTTTCCCAGGTCTTCCACGACCAGGCGGGAAGCGCCGCGGCACTCCAGCGCCCCGTGGAGTCGAGCGGCGGCAGCGAGCCCAGCGCCCGCGGCGGCTCGCCCTTGCGGTAGACCAGCGCCGCCATGCGGAACCCGTCGGAGGGGGCGGTGCCGAAGTCGCCCTCGAAGGCGGTGTCGAACAGCACCGTGGCCGACGAGGGGTCGGTGACGTTCAGCAGCCCCCAGGGGACGCGCACCTCGAGCGCCCCGGCCGGGGCGTCGTAGAACCAGTCGGCGAGGGTGGAGCGCTCCTCGCTGCCGAAGCGCAGCCGGCCGCGGTCCACGCCGCGCGCCGGGAAGAAGGTGCCGTCGCGCCCGAAGCGGGCGCGGTTGGTGATGACGAAGAGCGAATCGAAGCGACCATCGTCCCGGCTCGCCGGGGCCGCGGGCCGCAGGTAGAAGCGGCCGCGGTCATCCCCGGTCTCGGGCTCCAGGACGGGGGCGTAGGGGTTGTAGTCCGGCGTGACCAGGAGCCGCGCGTTGGAAGGGCCGCGCAGATCCAGCAGGAACTCGAAGCCGGCCTCGCTCGCCGCCAGGCCGCCCGGCAGCGCCCGCTGCCCCAGGTCGGTTCGGTAGGTGTCGAGCGCCAGGTAGACGCCGCACGAGTCCCACGGGAAGCCGGCGCCGCGCAGCCCGGCGAACTCGAGCGCCAGGTAGACGTAGGACTCGTCGCAGCTCGCGTGCAGGGCGGTGGGATTCGGCGAGCCCGGCCCGGACGCCAGCGTGGCGAGCGCGGGGGTTGCCCGCCAGCGCGAGACGTCGCCGCCCAGGTGGGGGGTGGTCGCCTCGTCGCCCGCGTCCATGGCGAGGATGCCGTAGTTCTGCTCGGCATCCATGAGGTTGTGCCACAGGCGGGTGCGCTCGAACGGGATCTCCAGGTCCATCACCAGCCAGTTCCTCTTGAACCACTCGTCCATCCAGGCGAACAGCACCCCGCCCGCGCAGCCGCTCTCGCGGATCTCGCGGGTGAGGCGCACGTCGGCCTGCGCCATGGCGCGCTCGTCGTGCCCGCCATGCGTCCAGCCCTGCGGCTGCAGGTGCGCCAGGCCCCGGCTCGACGGCACGCCGTACTCGGCGATCAGCAGCGGCAGGTCGCCGTGATGGCGCTTGAGCTCGGTGAGGTAGCCGAAGTAGCTCGAGGGTCCCAGGCTGGAGCGCGCCTGCGCGTAGCCCGGGTCGTAGAGCATGAAGTCCGGGTAGTAGGGATAGGCGTGGAAGCTGGCGAACCAGCCGGCCGGGTTGGCGGCGGTGGGCTGGACCAGCGTGGCGTCGAGCGAGAGCGCGTCGTTGTCGTATTCCAGGCGCCGGAACAGCACCGGGCGTCCCATGCGGCTGCGCCACAGGCGCTCCTCGCCCGCCGTGGTCTCGGTGGGGTGATGGAGCGGGTCGAGGGTGGGCCAGTTGGTGTAGGCGATGGGCCGGATGGTGTTGTAGGCGTCCACCTCGTAGGCCAGCAGCTCGTCGCACTGCTCGGCCATCCAGCGGTCCGCGGCCGGGGCCGGCCGCATGTCCAGGAACCGCCCGTGGTAGGGCTGCAGGGCGGGGTTCTGGGTGTTGAACTCGTCCACCGCGAAGGGCTCCCACTCGCGCCCGATGATGTAGGCCAGCGTCCAGGCGGAGACCTCCGCGTCGTAGCGGCCGGCGGCGTGGCCGGGCCGCACCGCGAGGTCGGCCGCCCCGTGGATCACGTCCACCACGCGGCGCATCTCCTGGCGGAACTCCTCCTTCCACTCCACGTCGTCGAAGTCGTGGTCGGGAGGCAGCTCGGCCCACACGCCGTGGATGAGCCACAGCGCGCGCTCGGGATGCGCCAGGTTCCAGCCGCGCAGCGCGCGGTAGAAGGAGGGCGGCAGCAGGGTGTAGAGCCGCACCGTGTTGGCGCGCATCGCGGCCAGCGTGTCGAGCCAGCCCGCGTAGGTGAGCGAGTCGGTCGGGAACTCCGACGGGAACCTGCCGGGCAGCGCCACCCCCAGGTTCACTCCCCGCACGTAGAAGGGCACCCAGCGCGGCCAGCCGGGAACCTCGAAGCGGTCGTGGAAGGTGCGCGCGGGAACCTGGAGCTGCTCGGGGCGCGGCGGCCTGGGGCGGGCCGGCCGATCGCTGTCGGGGAGCAGCCGGGCGACGAGCTCGCGCGCCTCGGCCTGGCGCGGATCGAGGGCCAGCGCCCGGCGCGCGGCAGCGAGGGCC
>JBBIHL010000497.1:0-2646 GCA_037447075.1 Candidatus Eiseniibacteriota bacterium
CTAACCCATTGGAAAACCGAGAATCGGTTCCTCGAATTGGCGAAGTTGGGCTAGGCCCGCCCCGCTCGCTGCCAGTAGCGGGGGCGCTGGCTGGCCGCCAGCACCCGCTTGCGCAGGCGCAGGTTGGCCGGCGTGACCTCGAGCAGCTCGTCGTCGCGGACCCATTCGAGCGCCTGCTCCAGCGAGAGCTTGCGGGCGGGCTTCAGGTGGATGCCCTCCTCGGCGGTCGAGGCGCGGACGTTGGTGAGGCGCTTCTCCTTGACCACGTTCACGTCAATGTCCTGCTCGCGGCTGTTCTCCCCCACCACCATGCCCTCGTAGACCCGCTCGCCCGGCGTGATGAACAGCTCGCCGCGGTCCTGCAGGTGCTCGATGGCGTAGCCGGTGGCGCGCCCCGACCGGTCGGCCACCAGCGCGCCCGTCACGCGATGCGGGATCTCACCCTGCCAGGGCTGGTAGCCGTCGAACAGGTGGTTGAGGAGCCCCGTGCCGCGCGTGTCGGTGAGAAACTCCGACCGGAACCCGATCAGCCCGCGCGAGGGGATGCGGAACTCCAGCCGCACCCGCCCGGTGCCGTGGTTCACCATGTTGGTCATGCGCCCGCGCCGCTGCCCCAGCTTCTGCGTCACCACTCCCAGGAACTCCTCCGGGCAGTCCACCACCAGCTGCTCCATGGGCTCCAGGCGCGCGCCGTCCTCCTCGCGCGTGATCACCTCGGGGCGGGAGACCGCCAGCTCGTAGCCCTCGCGTCGCATCATCTCGATCAGCACGGCCAGCTGGAACTCGCCGCGGCCCCGCACCTCGAACGCATCGGGGCTGCCCGCCGGAGCCAGCTGGAGGCTGACGTTGGTGCGCCGCTCCCGCTCCAGGCGCTCGCGCAGGTGGCGCGAGGTGACGTACTGGCCCTCCTGGCCGGCGAAGGGCGAGCTGTTGACGCTGAACACCATGCTCACCGTCGGCTCGTCCACCCGGATCGCGGGCAGCGGACGCGGATCCAGCGGGTCGGCCAGGGTCTCGCCGATCGCCACCTCCTCGAAGCCCGCCAGCGCCACGATCTCGCCCGGTCCCGCCCCGGCCACCTCGACGCGCTCCAGCCCCTCGAAGCCGAAGAGGGCCGCGACCCGGGCCCGACGCGGTTCGGCGCCGGGCGCCAGGCGCGCCACCTCGGCGCGCGTGGCGATCCGCCCGTTCACGACCCGGCCGATCGCCAGCCGACCCACGTAGTCCGAATAGTCGAGATTGGTGACCAGCATCTGGAACGGCGCCGCCGGATCGAAGCGGGGCGCCGGGATGGTGCGCAGGATCTCCTCGAAGAGCGGCCCGAGGCGCGAGTCCGCGCCGTCCGGGGTGCGACGGCACAGGCCCGCCCGCGCGTTGGTGTAGAGCACCGGGAAGCCCAGCTGGTCCTCGGTGGCGTCCAGGTCGATGAACAGGTCGTAGACCTCGTCCAGCACCTCGGCCGGACGGGCGTCCCTGCGGTCGATCTTGTTGATGACCACGATCGGAGGCAGCGACCGCTCGAGCGCCTTCCTGAGCACGAAACGCGTCTGCGGCAGCGGACCCTCGGAGGCATCCACCAGCAGGAGCACGCCGTCCACCATGGTGAGCGTGCGCTCCACCTCGCCGCCGAAGTCGGCGTGCCCCGGCGTGTCCACGATGTTGATCTTGACCCCGCCGTAGCGCACCGAGGTGTTCTTGGCCAGGATGGTGATGCCCTTCTCGCGCTCCAGCTCGTTCGAGTCGAGCACGCGCTCGGCCACCTCCTGGTTCTCGCGGAAGACGCCGCTCTGCCACAGCATGGCGTCCACCAGCGTGGTCTTGCCGTGGTCCACGTGGGCGATGATCGCCAGGTTGCGCAGGTCGGCGCGCACCTGGGGACCGCGCGTCGCCGCGTGCGGGAGCGCCGGGTCCCCGGGTCTCACTCCAGGAAGCTCTCCAGCGCGCGCCGGTACCCGCGCTGCGAGAACAGGGCGTCGTAGGAGAACAAGGCCACGCGGGTGAACCCCAGCGCACGCGCCACCTTCAGCTTGGCGGCCGCGGCCTGCGGGGCCTGGTTGTAGCAGGCGATCCCCGGTACCACGCGCTCGGCCCCGAGCGCCGCCCGGTAGCCCTCGAGCTGGGCCATGACGCCCGCCGTGGAGGGCTGGTAGCACATGGGGAAGGCGTGGTCCAGGAGCCCCTCACGCAGCCAGGCCGGCCAGTCCTGACCGCGGCCGCGGGCCGACAGGGTGTCGGCGAGCACGGCCGCCGAAAGCTCGGCCTGCGGCCGCACGCGCCGCAGCGTGTCGCGCACCTCGCGCAGGAACTGCGTGACCTGCAGGATGTGGAAGCGCTCCCAGCGGGGTCCCCTTCCCGCGGCGACCTCCGCCGCGACGCCGGCCGTGTCGGGCGGGGGCGGCGCCCAGGGCGCGGTGCCGGGGAGGGAGTCCGCCGGCGGGTCGCCGGCGGAAGCCGCGGGGACCGCGACGGACGCCGCTCCACCTCCCGTCACGAACGCCAGGAATTCGGCGCGAGTGGCGGGGTCCACGCTCACGTCGGGTGCCGGGTAGCGGACGTAGTCCAGGTGCAGGCCGTCCACCGCGTAGCGCTCGAGAATCTCCGCCGCCACCGCGGCGACGAAGCGCCGCGCCTCGGGGCGGCTGGGCG
>JBBIHL010000498.1:0-1713 GCA_037447075.1 Candidatus Eiseniibacteriota bacterium
CACCAGGTAGTGGACGTTGGGTTCGGTCCCGAGCTCTTCTTTCAGGCGCACCGTCTGCCGCTCCCGGATCGGGCGCGACACCTCGCTCTCGGGATCGTTGAAGTCGCCGAAGAAGATCGCATGGCCAGTGCACGTCTTCGCGCAGGCCGGCCACCGCCCGGCCGCCTTGTCGTAGCGCCCCTCGCTATCCTGAAGGTGGACGCAGAAGGTGCACTTCCGCACGTTGCCGATCGGCGACGCCTCCCACTCGCGCTTGCGGAACTGGCCGTACTCGGGCGAGGGCACCCGGGCGTACGCTGTGCCAGCGGCCACCGACGGGTAGTTCTCGCCGAAGTCGAAGTAGCGCGCGCCGTAGGGGCACGCGGTGATGCAGTACCGGCAGCCGATGCAGCGATCGTAGTCAATGACCACGATCCCGTCGCGCTCCCGCTTGAAGGTGGCCGACACCGGGCAGACATCCACGCAGGGCGGCCTCTCGCAGTGGAAGCACGGCTTGGTCATGAAGAGCGGCTTGTCGTCCCTGCGGTTGCCGAGCGCCTCCTCCACCACCACGGTGTACGACACGCCCGGCGGCGTCTTGTTTTCGGCCTTACACGCCACCACGCACGCCCGGCAGCCGACGCACCGGCGCGTGTCAATCACCATCCCGTAGCGGAACTTGCGCTTGGTCGGCGCTTCGCCCTGGGGCGTCGCCGCCGACGCCTGCTCGGGCGACGCCAGGGTGGCCAGGCTCGCCCCCGCGCCGAGCGCCGTCGCGAGGGCCCCCGCGCCCATCCCGATCAGGTGCTCCACCAGTTCGC
The DNA here is from genome assembly GCA_037447075.1 of Candidatus Eiseniibacteriota bacterium. Lineage (GTDB taxonomy): Bacteria > Eisenbacteria > RBG-16-71-46 > RBG-16-71-46 > RBG-16-71-46 > JBBIHL01. Next base: position 801 of record JBBIHL010000498.1, read on the forward strand.
GGCGGGTCATGGGTTTCATCTAGGTCCTCCTCTCACAGGTGAACGGGAGCCGGCGAGGCCCGGAGAGAACCGTCGTGCGACACGTAGTAGGCGCCGGCAAAGCACGGCCGGCAGAGTGTCTGCCCGTTCGAGACGACCTCCCGGCCGTAGTTCACCCCTTCGCCGCAGCGCTCGCAGGCGACGCGGACCCGCGGCCGGTCCAGCCATCCCGGCAGGACGATCACGGAGTGGAGGGTCAGGAGCTCGTGCTCGGGCATCACCTGATAGGCCGCGATCTGGGCCCGCCGGGGATCCGCCACGCCCGGCGCGTAGGCGGCCGCGCCTTCCCGGGCGTCCTCTCGCGCGGCCACGCGCACGGCTAGGCCCGTGGGGACGTGGACGAACGTCGCGGCCATCTTGCCGTAGTCCAGGTGTTTCAGCGTCCGCTTGCCGAGGGAGCAGCCGGTGACGGCCTGGATCGCGTCGGTCGCGCAGCGGTCAATCTCGACGAAGACGACCAGGTTCTTCCCCAGGCTCCGGGGCTCGGCGATGCCCAGGGCCCGGCAGCCCGCCAGCGCCATCCGCACCCCGAGCACCTGCCCCGGGCAGAGGTGACCGTGGAAGGCGACCGCGTCCCGGAGCAGGTCGGCGAAGGGACGCATCTCACGCCGCTCCGGGGGCGCGCAGATCCTTGAGATCGTCCTCGGGAAGTCTGAGGCAGTCCCGCCCGCACGCGGCGCGCGTCGGCCAGAGCGAGCAGCTCCGGACCCGGCGGGAGGGAGGCCCGAAGGCCGCCGAGAGGGCCGCCCGGCGGGCATCTAGCTGCACCCACGCTTCCTCCGCCGTCAGGGGGCAGTTGAGGAACTTGCGGCGGCGGTAGCGGGCGAACACTTCGAGAGTCACGGGGAGCAGCACATAGACAAGGCCCAGCGCG
>JBBIHL010000498.1:1737-2630 GCA_037447075.1 Candidatus Eiseniibacteriota bacterium
TCATAGTCTCCTCCTCTCGTTACTACCCGGCCTTGTACCGGGGAGTGCAAGCCAAATGCCGGGGCGCCGAAATCGGCAATTACTGGGAAATCAAGTGGATAGGAGCGGTGGGGATCAGGCGGGGTGCAGACCCGATACCTCAGGCGGGGCAGAGATGCCCCACCTCACCAGACTCTCACGCCCGGGGCGTTGAACGGGGTCGTCGTCCAGAGCCTGACCAGGGTGGGGCCGTAAGCAATCAGGATGAGGACGAAGGCCAGGGCGAGCCAGGGCCGCCACCGATCGAGGATCGGGGGAGCGTGCTCGGGGCCTGAGAGCGCTTCAGCGAATTCCGGCATCGCCGGAGCGGGCCCCCGCGAGGCGACGAGGGTCATCACGAGATTCAGGAAGTAGAGGACCGCACTCAGGAAGAGGAGGCTCCCCCCGATCCCCACTAGCGGCAGGACCTCCTTCCAGGCGGGCTGGAGGTAGGTGGAGGTTCCGATCATCGTGCGCCGGGGCATTCCCAGGAGCCCCAGCCGGTGGAGAGCGTTGGAGAAGACCGCCATCCCGATGAACCAGAGCCAGACCTGGGCCAGCGCGGTCCAGCGGCACCAGAGCGCCCGGCCCGAGAGGTAAGGGACGAGCCAGTAGGTGATCCCCATGAACGTCAGGGTCACGGCGGTCCCCACGGTCAGGTGGAGGTGGCCCACGATCCAGGCGGTGTTGTGGACGAGCAGGTTCAGGCTGAACGACGCGTTGATGAGGCCACCCACACCGCCGAAGGCGAACAGGATCATGGCCAGCACCTGAGCGGCCAGCGACGGATCCCCCCAGGGCAGCTTGAAGAACCAGCCCACCCAGCCTTTTCCTCCGCGCGCCCGGGCTCCGCTCTCGAGGGAGGCGACCACGTT
>JBBIHL010000499.1:0-2625 GCA_037447075.1 Candidatus Eiseniibacteriota bacterium
GCACCGGCTCGAGGGCCGCGGCATTCCCCCGCCGGACCGCCAGCCGCGCCTGGGTGCGCGCGATCGCGCCCGCCTCCAGCTTGTCGCGCAGCGTCGCGGCCAGCGCCTGGGCCCGCCCCAGGGTCTCGGACGCGCGGTCCAGCTCGCCCTGCGCCAGGTAGGCCCGCGCCAGGCGCGTCTGCAGCTCCAGCACCACGTCGCCGTCCGGGGCCAGCGCGCTCATGTCGGCCAGCGCCGATTCGAGCAGGCGCTGGGCCTCGCCCGGCAGGCCGCGCTCCAACGCCAGCTCGCCCAGGAACTCGCGCGCCAGGGCGTGCTCGCGCCGGTATCCGTACTGGGCGGCGATGGCGAGCGCGGCGCGGAAGCACTCCTCGGCCTGGTCCAGCTGGCGCCGGCGCTGGCGGATCAGGCCGAGCGCCATGCGGGCCTGGCTCTCGCCGATGCGGTTGCCGGTCTCGGTGAAGATCTGGAGGCTGCGGCGGAACAGCTCGTCCGCCAGGTCCCACTCCCCCGTCCGGTAGTGAACGAGCCCCAGGTTGATCCCGTCCTCGGCGATGCGCACGTACATCCCGGCGCGCTCGTCCAGGCTCAAGGCCTGCTGGAGGAACCGCGACGCCTCCCGCCATTCGCGCAGGTTCTTGTAGACCAGGCCCAGGTTGGTGAGCGTGACCGTCATCCCCTCCGTGTCGTCAATGCGGCGGAAGGTGGCGAGCGCGTTCTGGAGCCATTCGATCGCCTGGGCGTTGCGACCGCGCCGGGCCTCGCAGCCGCCGATGCACAGCTCGATGTAGCCCACGTCGCGGTGTTCGCCCGTGTTGCGCAGCGCGCGGTAGGCGAAGTGGGCGTAACGCAGCGCGCGGCGGTATTCGCCGCCGAGCTGGTGGACCCGGGCCAGGCGGCGCGCCAGGCGCGCGCGCTCCACCGCGTCGCCTGCCCGTCGCGCGATGCGACGGGCCTCGTGAAGGTAGCGCCGGGTGAGATCGAACTCGCCGCGCCGGCCGTGGGCGTCGGCCAGCTTCCCCAGCAGCCGGAGCTGGTCGCCGGGCGACTGGCCGCCGGTGGCCCTCAGTGCGGCCGAGTATTCCTCGATGGCCGCGGCGAAGTTGTCCGCCGCGAGGTGAAGATCACCGATGGCTTCCCGACGTTGCCCCTCGGCGAGTTGGGAAGCGTCGGCACGAGCCGAATCGGGGGGAATCGCTCTATGCACGCTCGAACCCTCAGAGACTCATCGAGACTATGGCTCTGCTTCAGGTTCGTTTCCTGACGACGGCTGAAGCGGATCCGGCGAGGACTCCGGGGGCTCAGCGCCCCAGATGCCTCGACCAGACCCAACCCCAGACTTCCCATCCCGCCAACAGACGCTGGTACGCCGGCCACGACGGTGTCATGCCGCGCGAACCCACCGAGGTCTTCGGCGTTCCCGTGCTTCCCTGCGAGTCGGGATCGCCGGAGCAGGGCGGTGGATCGGGCACCAAAGCAGTCGAGCCGGCGACCGACGGCCCGGTGTTCCGGGACAGCAGCCAACCGGCTTGTGCATCGCGCCACGCGCCCAGCCCTGCCAGCGCCAGCAGGATGAGTGTTGCCAGGAGTCTGGACCGCAAAGATCTCATTGCGCTGCCCACTCCCCTCCGCCCACGGGCGGAGCTGCGACGCCTCGCCCGCTGGGGAAAAGCGAGCGAAGCAACCCGGCACTGAATGAAGAGGGGACCTACCTCAGCGCTGATGAAAGTATCCGCCCGCCTCGGCGGCCTTGTCAATCCGGAAGCTGGCGGGGGCAAGCCGGCCGGCCCGGCTGGTTCACGATCCCGCGGCGGCCTCGTCGGCCGCCAGGCGCGCCAGGGCGTAGCGAAGCCCCTGGGAGGACGCGGTAAGGGCGCGAGCCCGGAAGAACTCGAGCATGACCCGCACCGTGTGGACGCCGGCCGTGATGATGTCGGCGCGCCCCTCCCCCATCACGGCCAGACGGCTCCGGGCCTCGGGGGTCATCCGGGTGAGACGATCCACCAGGGCCTCTACCACGGCAGCCGGGATGGTGCAGCCGTCTATGCGAACCGGATCGTAGCGTGGCAGGTCGAGAAAGAGGCTGGCGAGCACCGTGACCGTCCCTCCCACGCCGGCGAACACGGGAGGGTCGGTGGGGTAGCTCGCGCACCCCTGTTCCAGGGCGGCCCGGACCTCACGCTCCAGCCCCTCGATGCTCCCGGGCGTCGGGGGGCGGTCACCCAGGTACCGCTCCGTGAGGGAGACGGCCCCGATGGGTAGGCTGGCGCAGCGGCCGGCCTGACGGCCCAGCCCGCTGACCACCTCCGTGCTGCCCCCGCCCAGGTCGAAGACCACGCACGGCTGGCGCGCCGCGACCTGCCCCAGGGACTCGACCACCGCGCCGTAGGTCAAGGCCGCCTCCTGCTCGCCGCTCAACACCTTCACGGGCATCCCGGCCGCCCGACCCAGCCGTTCCAGCACCTCGTCGCGGTTGGCCGCCGAGCGCATGGCGTGGGTGGCGGCCACCACGATCCTGGCCGCGCCCGCGCGGCGTGCCCGCGCGACCATCCCGCCCACCAGCTCGCAGGCGCGCTCCACCATCTCCGCCAGGAGACCCCGTTGTGCGAAGGGGTCCGCCGTCCC
>JBBIHL010000500.1:0-2623 GCA_037447075.1 Candidatus Eiseniibacteriota bacterium
GAGCAGGCCGCGCCGCACGCAGAAGCGCGCGAACGAGCGCCAGGCGGCCACCGCGCGCGCCGCGCTCGAGGCGGCGAGCCCGCGCCGGTAGAGGTCGCGCAGGCAGCGCTCCAGCCACTCCCGGGTCCACTCCTCGGGCACGAACCGCGGGCGGCCCTGGGGGTCCCGTCCCACGGTGCGGGCGAGGTCGCGCCGGTAGGCGGCCACGGTGTGGGCCGAGCAGCGGCGCTGGGCCGACAGCTCGGTCAGGAACTGCTCGAGCGCGTCAACCACCGGGCACCGCTTCGGGAGCCAGCTCGGCCTTGCACTTGAGGCACCGCAGCGTCGCGCCCTTCTTGGTGACCTTCTCGACCAGGAAGGGGGCGCCGCACTGCGGGCAGGGCTGCTTCACCGGCCGGTTCCACAGCGCGAAGGTGCAGGCCGGGTAGCGGCCGCAGCCGAAGAACGCCTTGCCGCGCCGCGTGCGCTTCTCCACGATCTCGCCCTGGCCGCACTGCGGGCAGGGGATGCCCAGCGAGAATGGCCGCGTGTGCTTGCATTCCGGGTAGCGCTCGCAGGCGATGAAGCGCCCGAAGCGGCCGGTGCGGGCCACCAGGCCGGAGCCGCACTCCGGGCACTTCCCCTCCACCGGGGTGGGCAGCTCGGCATCCTCGACCGGGCGGGTGAACTTGCATTCCGGATAGCCCGGGCACGCCAGGAACGGCCCCCGGCGCCCGAACTTCTTGACCAGCATGCGGCCGCAGCGCGGACAGGGGATCGGCGTGGGCTCCTCCACCTTCCTGCGGTGGTGCTCGCGCAGCTTCTCGGCCTTGGCCAGGTCCATGCTGAATGGCCCGTAGAAGTCGCGCACCACCTGGTGCCACTCCTGGCGGCCCTCCTCGATCTCGTCGAGCTCCTCCTCCATCCGCGCGGTGAACTCCACCTCGAACACGTCCGGGAAGGCGTCCACCAGCAACTTGGCCACCTTCATCCCCAGGTCGGTGGCCTTGAGCCGCCCCTTGTCCCGCTCCACGTAGTCGCGCGACGTGATGGTGGAGACGATGGTGGCGTAGGTGCTGGGGCGCCCGATCCCGTCTTCCTCGAGGGCCTTGACCAGTGTGGCCTCGGTGTAGCGCGGCGGCGGCTCGGTGAAGTGCTGCTCGGGCCGCACCGCCCCCGCGGCCTCGGTGCCCGCCTCGGCGGGGAGCGGCGCGGCCACCCGCAGCGGCTGTCCTTCCGCCACCGCGGGCAGGCTCGACTCGCGCTCCGCCTCGTCCTCGTCGGCTCCGTAGATCTTGAGGAACCCCGCGAAGGTGAGGACGTTCCCGCTCGCCCGCAGGCCCAGGCGGCCGGCCTCGACCTCGATCGTGGTGGCCTGGAACTCGGCTTCGCGCGTCTGGCTGGCCAGCGCGCGCCGCCAGATGAGCTCGTAGAGCTTGTGCTGCTCGGGGGTGAGGTAGGCGCGCAAGGCGTCCGGGGTGCGCTCGATGGAGGTGGGGCGGATGGCCTCGTGCGCATCCTGGGCCCCGCCCTTGCTCCGGAACTGGCGCGGCGCCTCCGGAAGGTAGTCGGCGCCCAGGAAGCCCGGAATGAAGGCCCGCATCTCGGCCACGGCCTCGTCGGCCGTGCGCGGCGAGTCGGTGCGCATGTAGGTGATCAGGCCCACGCTCCCGCCGCTCCCCAGCGGCAGGCCCTCGTAGAGCTGCTGGGCCAGGGCCATGGTGCGCTGGCCGGTGAAGCGGAGGCGGTTGAAGGCCGCCTGCTGCAGCGTGCTGGTGATGAAGGGCGGCGGCGGATTGCGCCGGCGCGCCTGGGAACTCACGGCGGCCACGCGGGCGGGCGCGCGCTCCAGCTCCGCGGCCAGCGCCCGCGCCTCGTCGCCCGACGCGAGCCGCCCGTCCTTGAGCTCGCGGTCCCCCACGCGCACCAGCCGGGCGGTGAAGCGTTCCCCCGCCCCCGTGACGTAGTCCGCCTCGAGGGTCCAGTACTCCTCGGGCACGAAAGCGGCGATCTCCTCCTCGCGCTCGCAGATCAGGCGCAGGGCCACGGTCTGGACGCGACCCGCCGAGAGCCCGTAGCGCACGGTCCGCCACACGAACGGGCTCACCTGGTAGCCCACCAGGCGGTCCAGCACGCGGCGCGCCTGCTGGGCGTTGACCAGGTTCATGTCCAGCTCGCGCGGGTGCTCGAGCGCCTGCCGGACCGCCCGCTCGGTGATCTCGTTGAAGGCGAGCCGCTGCAGCGGGCGCCGGTCGCGCTTCAGGTAGGAGGCCAGGTGCCACGCGATCGCCTCGCCTTCCCGGTCGGGATCCGGGGCGAGGAGGATGCGATCCACCTGGGCGGCCTTGGCCTTCAGCGCCGCGAGCACCTTGGCCTTGCCGCGGATCGCCACGTAGCGGGGCTCGAAGTCGTTCTCGGGATCCACCCCCAGCTCGCTCTTGGGCAGATCCTTGACGTGCCCGTAGGAGGCCATCACGGTGAAACCCGGGCCGAGGAACTTGGTGAGCGTGCGGGCCTTGGCCGGCGACTCGACCACCACCAGCGTCCGGCCGCGCCCGCCGGCGCGTGCCGGCTTGCGCTCACGGGCGGCGCCCGCCCCGGCCGACTTGGGCTTGGCGCGCGCCCGGCGGGCGGCCACCCCGAC
>JBBIHL010000501.1:0-2620 GCA_037447075.1 Candidatus Eiseniibacteriota bacterium
CCGCCGCACCGCCTCGGTGAGCGCGCCGCCCTCCTCGTAGCCCACGTAGCCGGGCGGGGCGCCGATCAGGCGCGCCACGGTGTGCTTCTCCTGGTACTCGCTCATGTCAATGCGCACCATGGCGCGTTCGTCGTCGAACAGGAACTCGGCCAGCGCCCGCGCCAGCTCGGTCTTGCCCACCCCGGTCGGCCCCAGGAACAGGAAGGAGCCGAGCGGACGGTTGGGATCCTGCAGCCCCGCCCGGGCGCGGCGCACCGCCTCGGACACGGCGCGCACCGCCTCGTCCTGACCCACCACGCGCGCGTGCAGCCGCTCCTCCATGTGGACCAGCTTCTCGACCTCCCCTTCCAGCAGCCGCCGCACCGGGATGCCGGTCCACTTGGCCACCACCTCGGCGATGTCCTCCTCGTCCACCTCCTCCTTGAGCATGCGGCGCTCCTGCTGGATGACGGCCAGCCGGGCGTTCTCCTGCTCGAGCCGGCGCTCCAGCTGCAGGAGCTGCCCGTAGCGCAGCTCGCCCACGCGCGCCAGGTCGCCCTGCCGCTCGGCCTTGGCCTCCTCCACCTTGATGCGCTCGCGCTCCGTCTTGAGCTGACGGATGCGCGCCACGGCCTCCTTCTCCTTCGTCCAGTGCGCCTCGAGGACCGCCTTCTCCCCCTTCAACCGGCCCAGCTCCTCCTCCAGCCGCCGCAGGCGCTCCTTGCTGCTGGGGTCCTGCTCCTTGGCCAGGGCGATGCGCTCGATCTCCAGCTGCCGCTCGCGGCGCGCCAGCTCGTCGAGCTCCACCGGCATGGAATCGGTCTCCATGCGCAGACGCGAGGCCGCCTCGTCCACCAGGTCGATGGCCTTGTCGGGGAGCTTGCGGTCCGCGATGTAGCGGTCCGCCAGCATCGCGGCCGCCACCAGGGCGGTATCCTTGATGCGTACGCCATGGTGCAGCTCGTAGCGCTCGCGCAGGCCGCGCAGGATGGCGATGGTGTCCTCGACGCTGGGCTCGCCCACGAACACGGGCTGGAAGCGGCGCTCCAGGGCGGCGTCCTTCTCGACGTGCTTGCGATACTCGTCCAGCGTGGTGGCCCCCACGCAGTGCAGCTCGCCGCGCGCCAGGGCGGGCTTGAGCAGGTTGGAGGCGTCCACCGCGCCCTCGGCCGCGCCGGCGCCCACCAGCGTGTGCAGCTCGTCGATGAACAGGACGACGCGGCCTTCCTGCGCGGTGATCTCCTTGAGGACCGCCTTGAGGCGATCCTCGAACTCGCCGCGGAACTTGCTCCCGGCCACCAGGGCGCCCAGGTCCAGCGCCACCACCTGCTTGTCCTTGAGGCTCTCCGGCACGTCGCCCGAGACCACGCGCTGGGCCAGGCCCTCCACGATGGCGGTCTTGCCCACGCCGGGCTCGCCGATCAGCACCGGGTTGTTCTTGGTGCGGCGTGCCAGGACCTGGATCACGCGGCGGATCTCGTCGTCGCGCCCGATCACCGGATCCAGCTTGCCCTGGCGGGCGAGCGCGGTGAGGTCGCGGCCGTAGCGCGCCAGCGCCTGATACTTGTCCTCCGGGCTGGGGTCGGCCACCCGCTGCCCGCCGCGGACCGCCGCCATGGCCTTGAGGAGCGCCTCGGGCTGGACGCCGTGGCGCGCCAGGGCGCGCTGCGCCCCGCTCGGAAGCTCGGCGGACGCCAGCGCCAGCAGCAGGTGCTCCACGCTCGCGTAGTCGTCCTTGAGCCGCTCGGCCTCGCGCTGCGCCTGCTCCAGCACGCGCCGCAGCGCGTCGCCCAGGTAGAGCGACCCACCCCGGACCTTGGGGCTCGCCTCCAGGGCGCGCTCCAGGTCGGCGGCGAGCGCGTCGGGGGGGACGCCCAGCTTCTCCAGGAGGGAACGCGCGATCCCCTCCGGGTCCTCCAGCAGGGCGGCCAGCAGGTGCTCGGGGGCGAGCTCCTGATGGCCGAGCTCCGCCGCCAGGCGCTGCGCGCGCTCGATGGCCTCCTGCGACTTCAGCGTGAATGCGTCCAGGCGCATGGGGTGGATGGCTCCGTCGCGGCCGATGGGCGATGCGGGAGCCTAGCACAAGGCGCAAGCGCGGCACGCGCCGGCACGGCCGCGCGGCGCCCCGAGCGGGGTGGCGCCGGCCGCGCTACGCCGCCCGGTCCAGCTCGGGCAGGAGCATGGGGAGCAGCGCGCGAGCGAGCGGCGGGAACTCCATCACGGCCGCCACCGAGTCGGCGATCACTCCCCAGCGTGGCGCGGGCTGATCCAGCTCGCGCGCCAGCCCCATCAGCATGGCGCGCACCTGGGCGCGCCGCCCCTCGGGGATTCCCAGGTCGGCCACCATCCGGGCCAGCCCGTCCACCGCCCGGGCCACGTCGCTGGCCAGCGCGCTCTGGGGCGCGGCCGCACCAGGCCCCTTCGCGAGCGGGCGCGCCTGCGCGCGGAGCACCGGCGACGCGTCCAGGAAGTCGTCGGTCATCTGGCGCGCGGCGCGATCGTCAATCGGAGCGTCAGGGGGCGCCACCGGCTCCTGCGGTGCGGGAACCGCCCTGGGCTCCGCGCGCCCGCCGTTCGTCGGCCGGCCCGCTCGGCCGGTCTGGGCTTCCTTTCTGCCCTCGCCGGCCGCTCGGCCGGCGGC
>JBBIHL010000502.1:0-2617 GCA_037447075.1 Candidatus Eiseniibacteriota bacterium
GCCCCCGCCGCCGTTGCCCGCTCGCGGGGCCGCAGCGCCCACGGCATCCTCGCCAGCCAGCGGTCCAGGTCCGCGCGCAGCACGGCATCGGGCTCGGCCGCCTGCTCGGCCCGCTCGATCACCCACCCCAGCTCCTGCACGTCCATCCGGGTGCGCTCCAGCTGCCCCAGGATGAGGGCCTCGCCGCGCTCGCCCTTGGCCGCGCGCTTGAACAGCCGCGCGGCGTTGGCGGGGGCGGAGAGCCGCGGGTTCAGCTCGATCTCGAGCGTTCGCTCGGGTTCGTGGGGGTCGGGCAGCGCCACGCGGGCCGCGCGCCTCGGCACGCGGACGGCGTAGGCGAGCAGCGCCTCGGCCTGGCGGCGCACCTCGGGGGCGCGCTGGGCCTCGGCCAGGTCGCCTTGCAGCGCCTCGACCTTGCGCTGCAGGCGCGCCAGATAGCGGCGCAGGGGCCGCAGGAGCGCTTCCAGGTCCGATCGCGGCGAGAGGGGTCCGGGCATGGTGGCGCATCTTACCAGGCGCCGACGGCCCGCGGCATGGCGCGCCTTGACGCGCACGCGCGGCGGGCGCAGGCTGGCGCGCGGCCGTTGGCATCCCGAGGTCCCGGAGTCGTCGCCGTGCTTCAATGCCACTTCTGCGGAGCGCCCGTCACGCTCCACGAGCCCATCCCGCGCGAGGGCGAGTGCGAGAAGTGCCGCCGCGACCTCCATTCGTGCCGCAACTGCCGCCACTTCGACCCGCGCTATGCGCGCTCCTGCCGCGAGCCCATGGCGGAGCCGGTGGACGACGTGGAGCGCAGGAACTTCTGCGATTATTTCAGCTTCAGCCGCGCACCCTTCGCCGCCGTGGCGGCCGACGAGGCCCGGCGCGCCGACGCGCGCGCCAGGCTCGAATCGCTCTTCAAGAAGAAACTCGACGGATCGCCGTAGCGCGCCTGCGCGCGTTGACTTCGCCATCGCCCTCGACTAACTTCACGTGCCCGATCAAGGAGGGCGGATGATCCGCAGCATGACCGGCTATGGATCGGCCGAGCTGGAGCGCGACGGCCAGCGCCTGGTGGCGGAGATCCGGTCGGTCAACCACCGCTACTGCGAGGTCTCCGTCAGGGCCCCCAAGCTCGTCAGCCTCTACGAGGACCAGCTCCGGCTGCTCATCCAGGAGAAGATCTCGCGCGGCAAGATCAGCCTGTCGCTGACCTGGTCGGGCGTGGGCGAGAGCGGCGAGGTGCTGAAGCTCAACCGGCCGGTGGCGGAGCGCTACGTGACCCTGATCGCGGAGCTCAAGGAGCGCTTCAGCCTGGAAGGCGGCCTGGACGTGCGCACGGTGGCGGCGCTCCCGGACGTGTTCGCCTGGGAGCACACGACCTATTCGGACGAGCAGACCTGGAAGCTGCTGTCGGAGGTGACCCTGCGCGCGGTCGAGAGCCTCAACCGCATGAAGCAGCGCGAGGGCGAGGCACTGCGCGCGGACCTGCACCAGCGGCTGGACCTGGTGGAGCGCGAGCTGGACCGGATCGTGCAGCGGGCGCCCCTGCGCCCGGCGGAGATGAAGGAGCGCCTGACCATGCGCCTCAAGCCGCTGCTCGCGGACCTGGAGGTGGACCCGGTGCGCCTGGCCCAGGAGATGGCGCTGTTCGCGGACCGCGTGGATTGCACCGAGGAGTGCGTGCGGCTGCGCGCCCACGTGGAGCAGTTCCGGGGCCTGATGGAGGGCCACGAGCTGGCCGGGCGCAAGCTCAACTTCCTGCTCCAGGAGATGAACCGGGAGGCCAACACCATTGGCTCGAAGGCGAGCGACGTCGAGATCGCCCACGCGGTGGTGACCATCAAGGAAGAGCTGGAGCGCCTGCGCGAGCAGGTGCAGAACGTGGAGTGAGGGTGGGGGGTCAGGGGTCGCCCGCCGGGAGGACCTCCGGGGTCGGCTCGGCGCCCCCGGCCGCGCCCCGGAGCTTCCGGCGCGCGGGCTTCCTGCTGGTGATCTCGGGGCCTTCGGGCGTCGGCAAGAGCAGCTTCGTGCGCCACCTGCTGAAGCGCGGGCGCGAGTACGTCTACTCGGTGTCGGCCACGACGCGGGCCCTCCGCGCGGGAGAGCGCGACGGGGTGGACTACTGGTACCTCGCCCGCGACGAGTTCGAGCGGCGGCGCGCGGCGGGGGAGTTCCTGGAGTGGGCCGAGGTGCACGGACAGCTCTACGGGACCCCCCGCCGCTTCGTGGAGGAGCAGGTCCAGGCCGGCCGCGTGGTGGTGCTGGACATCGACGTGCAGGGCGGGGAGTCGCTGCGGCGCGGCCAGGTGGACGGCGTGTTCGTCTTCATCTACCCGCCGTCGCTGGAGGCGCTGCGGCGGCGGCTGGAGGGCCGGCACACGGACTCGCCCGAGGTCATCGCCCGCCGGCTGGAGAACGCGCCGGGCGAGATGGCGCACTACAAGGAGTACGACTTCGTCGTGGTGAACGACGAGCTGGCCCATGCCTGCGCTCGGCTGGACGCCATCGTGGACGCGGAGCGCCAGCGGGTGAAGCGGCTCGTTCCGGTGGCCTGAGCGGGCCGGAGGGTGCCGGCTCGGCGGCCATGACCGCGGTCGCCGTCGGCATCAGCCCGGCCGAGCCGTTGACCGGACGG
>JBBIHL010000503.1:0-2616 GCA_037447075.1 Candidatus Eiseniibacteriota bacterium
ATGACGTAGGGCTCGGTCCGCGGCTGCCCGTCCACGAACAGCTGCTTGTTGCGCACCTCGACGGCCTGGCCGCCCACGGCCACGCAGCGCTTGATGAAGTCCGTGCTCGGGTTCTGCGGGAACTGGAAGACGATCACGTCGCCGGGCTGGGGCTTGCGCAGGCCGGGGAAGCGGAAGTGCGTGAAGGGAACCTTCGGCCCGTACTCGAACTTGTTGACGAACAGGAAGTCGCCGATGAGCAGCGTGTTCTCCATGGACTGGGAGGGGATGCGGAACGCCTGGATGACGAAGGTGCGCAGGAACAGCGTGAGCACCAGGGCCCAGAGCGCGGCCTCGACGTACTCGCGAACGGTGGACTTGGCACGCTTGGCGGTCATCCGACGTCAGCGCTCCACCTTGAGGATGGCCAGAAACGCGTCCTGGGGAACTTCCACGGTCCCGATCTGCTTCATGCGTCTCTTGCCTTCCCTCTGCTTCTCGAGCAGCTTGCGCTTGCGCGTGATGTCGCCGCCGTAGCACTTGGCCGTCACGTTCTTGCGCAGCGCGCCGAGGGTCTCCCGCGCGATCACCTTGCTGCCGATCGCGGCCTGGATGGCAACCGCGTACATCTGCTTGGGGATCAGCTCCTTGAGCTTGACACACAGCTCCCGCCCCCACTCGTAGGCCTTCTCCCGGTGCACGATCGCCGAGAGCGCGTCCACCGGGTCGCCGTTCAGCAGCAGGTCGAGCTTCACCATGTCGCTCTCGCGGTAGCCGTCGAACTCGTAGTCCAGCGAGGCGTAGCCGCGCGAGAGCGACTTGAGCCGATCGTAGAAGTCGAGCACGATCTCGGCCAGCGGGAGCCGGTAGGTCAGGCGGGCGCGGCGGGCCTCCAGGTAGTCCAGCGCCACGAACACGCCGCGGCGGTCCTGGCACAGCGTCATGACGTTCCCCAGATACTCCGCGGGCAGCAGGACGTGGGCCCGCACGAACGGCTCCTCCACCGATTCGATCCGGGCCGCTGGGGGCATCTCGCTGGGATTGTCCACCACCCGCAGCGAGCCGTCGGTGAGCCGGACGCGATACTCCACGCTGGGCGTGGTGGCGATGAGGTTGAGATGATACTCGCGCCGCAGGCGCTCCTGCACGATCTCCATGTGGAGCAGCCCGAGGAACCCGCAGCGGAAGCCGAAGCCCAGCGCGAGCGAGCTTTCCGGCTGATAGGTGAGGGCGGCGTCGTTGAGCTCGAACTTGGCAAGGGCGTCCTTCAGGGCCTGGTAGTGCTCCGAGTCCACGGGGTAGAGCCCGCTGAAGACCATGGGCTTGACCTCGCGAAAGCCGGGCAGGGGCACGCACTCGGTCCCGGCCGGCGCCACGGTGTCGCCGACCTTCACGTCGGCGATGGTCTTGACGCCGGCCACCAGGTAGCCCACCTGACCGGCCCCGAGCGCATCGGTGGGCTCGAGCTCGAGCCGGAACCGACCCACCTCCGTCACCTGGTATTCCTTCCCGGTGGACAGGAACCGGATGGTGTCGCCGGGCCTCACCTGGCCGTCCACCACGCGCACGGTCGCGACCACGCCCCGGTAGGGGTTGAACTCCGAATCGAAGATGAGGGCCCGCAGGGGGGCGTCGGGACGGCCGGCGGGCGGCGGGACCCGCCGCACCACCGCCTCGAGCAGCTCCTCGACCCCCGCCCCGGTCCTGGCGCTCACCCGCAGGATCTCACCCTCGCGGATGCCGGTGAGCAGCTCGATCTCGTGCGCGACCTCGTCGGGGCGGGCGTTGGGGAGATCCACCTTGTTGATGGCCGCCACCACCGCCAGCTTCTGCTCGGTTGCCAGGTAGTAGTTCGAGAGGGTCTGCGCCTCCACCCCCTGGGAGGCGTCCACCAGGAGGACCGCCCCCTCGCAGGCCGAGAGGCTGCGCGAGACCTCGTAGGTGAAGTCCACGTGCCCCGGGGTGTCGATCAGGTGCAGCTCGTAGGTCTCTCCGTCGCGCGCGCGGTGGAACATGTGGATGGGGTGGGCCTTGATGGTGATGCCCTTCTCCCGCTCCAGGTCCATGTCGTCCAGTACCTGCTCCACCATCTGCCCGGGCCCCACCGTGCCGGTGAGCTCGAGCAGGCGATCGGCGAGGGTGGACTTGCCGTGGTCGATGTGGGCCACGACGCAGAAGTTTCGGATGCGCGCCGTCCGCGGGTCGCTCAAAAGGACCACCTCAGGCGCGCCTGCGGCTCCACTGCGCCCCCACCGTCGCGCGCGGCGCCGAACTCGGCGGCGAACCCGCGGAAGTGGGCGTCCACGTAGGCATCGAGCATGGCATAGCCGATCACGATGCCCAGCCACCAGGAGCGGTTGGTGCGCGCGTCCAGGCGGCCGTTGTAGGCGGTCACCGCGGCCAGCTCGGCATCGGCGTCGCGGTTCCGCCGGGCGGCGTCGAGCACCCCCTGGAGCCGGTCCAGCTCGCGCGTGTCGCGGGCGATCTCGACCGCCAGCAGCCCCTCCGCAGCGGCCACGCCCAGCGCCTTGACCCAGCTCCGGTTGTAGAGCTGGCCCCAGCCCGGGACCAGCAGCGAGCGGGACATCACCCAGAACGGCCGCGAGAAGGGCGGCGGGGGGGCCAGCGGTTCCCGCG
>JBBIHL010000504.1:0-2609 GCA_037447075.1 Candidatus Eiseniibacteriota bacterium
CCGCCGCGAGGTTCTGCCCGGAGTGGCCTGGCCGCAGTGGGTCGCCGCCGGGGCGGTGCTCTTCCTGCTCCTGGCCGTGCTGGTCCTGATCCGTGTGACGGGCTGCGAGCCGCCCCCGGCCAAGGCGGCGGCTTCCCCGCTGGAGGAACTGCCATGAGACGCTGCGTCGCTCTGCTCCTTGCGCTCGCCTTCGCCGCCGAGCCCGCCTTCGCCGCCATCGAGCGCGTGCCCCGCCGCGCCGCCGCCCGCCGCTACCAGCGCTCGCATTCCGCGGGTCCCGCCCTGGTGCTGCGGGGCGGGATCGCGGGGTATCGCATGGGCGACCTCAACGACTTCCTGGACGACGCCAACTTCCTCACCGGCACCTCCTTCGAGCAGGTGAACGGCGGCGGCTCCTTCGGGGCGGCGCTCCGGCTGCCGCTCAACCCCAACGCCGCGCTCGAGCTGGGCTACGAGCGGCTCACGGGCACGAGCGAGGACGCCTCCTCGGCCGGCAAGATAGACCTGGACGCCAACCTGCTGACGGCCACGATCAGCTACTACCCGCCCAGCTACGGCGGCGTGCTCTTCGGCCTCGGCGGAGGGCTCGGCGTGGTGTCGTCGGACGCCGAGCTGCGCGGGACGCAGCGCGTGGAGCTCGATGGGACCGGTCCGGCCTTTTACCTGCTGGGCTCGCTGGAGGTCCCGATCGGCCCCGGGGCGGCCCTCACCTTCGACGGCGGGCTGCGCTACGCCGTGGTCTCGGACGTGGAGAGCGCCGGCTTCCTGCCGCCCAACCTGGACCTGGACTGGACCGGGCCGGTCCTGCGGGGCGGCCTCGCCGTGACCTTCCGGTAGGCGATGAGGGGCAGGCGAGGGCGGAGGGAGCGGGGTGGTGGCGCTCACCTCGCCGCCGCCGGGGTCCTCGCCGGCTTGGTGCTGGGCGCCGCGACCGCCGGCGCCGCGGAGCGCTGGGCGCTGGGACTGCGCGGCGGCGTGAACGTCAGCGCCTTCGACGGCGCCCTGTCGGACCGCGTGGACCTCGCCAAGTGGGGCTACTGCGCGGGCGGGTTCGCCACCGTCCCGGTGTGGGGCCCGTTCCAGGCGCAGCCGGAGCTGCTGTTCACCGAGAAGGGCGGGCGCTACGAGGAGTCGCTCGCCGCCCCCTACCGCGCCGCCCCGGGCACCATCCGCAACGCGGTGATCGTCACCTACCTGGAGGCGCCGCTGCTCCTGCGCGCCGTGGCGCTGCGCCGGGGCCAGCTCACGTTGAGCACCCTGGCCGGGCCGGCGTTCGCCTTCAAGCTGGACTCCGACCTGGCGCGGGGCGCCTACACCGGGAGCGAGCCGGTTGACCCGCGCGCCGCGCGGGATCGGGACCTGGGGGTGGTGATCGGCTTCGAGGCGGCGCTCGCCCAGCCGCGCGGCCGCGCGCTGCTCGATGTGCGCCTCACCCAGGGCTCGACCAACGTGCTCGACCCCAGGCGGGGACCCAGCGGGGGCCAGCACGCCTGGTCGCTCTCGGTGGGCTACACGCTGTAGCGGGCCTATCCCTCCGCCCGCGGGCGCGCGGTCTGCCAGGCGTGCAGCACCAGCGCCACGCAGATGACGGCGTAGGCCACGAACACGCGGAAGTACTCGCCGATCTGGGCGTCGCCCAGCAGCGCCTTGCCGGCCAGCGGCGAGACCACGAACAGCGTGTGAAAGAGCAGCGTCCCGAGCAGGGCCTGGCCCACCGTGGCGCGGCTCACCGTGGCTCCCGACACCAGCAGCGCCGCGATCGAGAACATCCCCACCTGCTCGTGGGAGCTGTAGGTGTTGAAGGTGCCGATGTTCTGCAGGAAGAACATCTGGCCCCAGGCCGCGAACACGGTGGAGAGCACCGTGGCCAGCAGGCGGTTGCGGTCCACGTTGATGCCGGCGGTGGCGGCGATGTGGGGGTCCTGGCCCATGGCGCGCAGCTCCTGCCCCAGCTTGGTGCGCACGAAGAACAGGTTGAAGGCGGCGAAGAGCACCACCACGCCGAAGGTCGCCACCGGCACCCGCACCGGCGCCCCCTGCACCGGGACCTTCACCGGCACCAGGTCGTCCACCGCGTACTGGATGCCCACCAGGTCAATGGTGTTGCGCAGGCCCACGCCGTCCGGCAGCAGCATGAGCCGGTCGTGGAAGGGGATCAGCGTGCCGATCGCGAACAGGAAGAACAGCTGGTAGACCCCGTTGGCGAAGAAGCCGGCGATCAGCCCGGTGACCATCTCGCGTCCCTTGGCGCGGTTGAAGAGCCAGCCGGTGGCGGCGCCCAGCAGGACGGCGAGCGGGGTGGCGAGCAGCAGCGCCAGGGCGAACCCGGCGATGCCCGGGACGTGCAGGTAGGTCACCACGATGGCCGCGGCCTGGCCGGCCATCGCGCCGATCACGATGCCGAAGTTGAGCCCCAGGCCGGCCAGGATGGGGATCAAGAGCGAGAGCACCAGGACGGCGTTGCGCGCGAAGCGGGCCAGCATCTCGCGCGCCAGGAACTCGGGAGTGATGCGCGCCGCCCAGATGCCGAACAGGCACAGGAGCGCGAACAGGAGCGGCACGGCCGCGTGGGCGAGCGCGTCGCGCAGCCGGCCGCGGCGGGCCGCGGC
>JBBIHL010000505.1:0-2600 GCA_037447075.1 Candidatus Eiseniibacteriota bacterium
CGCCCCGGCGCCGCCGCGACGGTCCCCACCGACTTCCTCAACGGCGGGGTCGAGCCCTTCCTCGACCTACCGGTGGCCCTCGCGTTCGTCCCCGACGGGCGGCTCCTGGTGATCGAGCAGGTCACCGGGCGCGTGCGGCTGCTGGTGAGCGACAATCTGGCGGCGGACGACCCCATCCTGGTGGTGGACAGCCTGCGCAACCAGTACGGCGAGCAGGGCCTGCTGGGGGTGGCGGTGGACCCGCGCTGGCCGTCGAAGCCCTACGTCTACTTCCAGTACGACTACGTGGGCGCGCCCGTCATCCGCATCTCCCGCTACACGGCCAGCGGCGACCTCGCCTGGAACGGCAACGGCAGCTTCACGCTCGCCCCGGCCTCGCGCTACGACCTGCTGGTGGACCTGCCCGACTACAGCCTCATCCACAACGGTGGCACCCTGCGCTTCGGGCCCGACGGGATGCTCTACTCCAGCCTGGGGGACGACGGCGGCGACTGCCTGGCCTTCGACCTCACCCGGCTGCAGGGGAAGATCCTGCGGCTCGACATCTCGCGCCTGCCCGACGGCCCCGGCGGCCCGCCCGACCTCTCCCTGCTCGCGCCGGCCGACAACCCGTTCGTCTCGCACCCCAACCCGCGGGCGCGGCTGGTGTGGGCCTACGGCCTGCGCAACCCCGCGCGCTTCCACATTGACCCGGTGACGGGCGATCTCTTCATCGCCGACGTGGGGACCTCCTTCTGGGAGGAGGTGGACTGGGCGCACACGCCGGGGATGAACTTCGGCTGGCCGCACTTCGAGGGCTACTTGCGGACGCCCTACACCTGTACCAGCGGGGACACGGCCAATCCCACGCTGCCGATCTACGCCTTCGACCGCTGCGACCCCGACTGCGATGCGGGCGCCTCGATCATCAGCGGCGGGCTCTACCGGCGGCCCCCGGGGGCCTCGCACGCCTTCCCGCCGGAATACGACGGCGACTACTTCTTCACCGACTTCTACCGCCGCTTCCTGCGCCGCTTGAAGCGCAGCGGCGACACCTGGAGCCTGGCGCCCCCGGTGCCGGGGCAGCCCAATCCCAAGGACTGGGCCACGCTGGAAGGACTGGTGCCGGACATGATGGTGGGCCCGGACGGAGCCCTCTACTACACGCTGATGTACAACCCCTACCCCATGCCGGTGACCGGCCAGGTCTGGCGCATCGTCTACACGGGGACCGTGGACGTGGAGGCGTCGTCCCCGGCTACGGCGCGGCTGCTCCCGCCCTGGCCGCAGCCGGCGCGGGGCGGCGTGACCATCGCGTTCGAGCTGGACCGCGAGGCGCAGACGGAGCTGGTCCTCTACGACCTCCAGGGCCGGCGCGTTCGGGTGCTGGCGGCGGCGGCGCGGCGCCCGCCGGGGACGCACCGCGTCGAGTGGGATGGGCGTGCCGACGTGGGGAGGACGGTGGGTGCCGGCGTCTACGTGGCGTCCCTCGAGGTGGAGGGGCGCCGGCTGGCGCGGCGCGTGGCGTGGGTGCGGTGAGCGCCGCTCGGAGCGCACGAGGCCCAGCGGGTCCATGGGGTGGCTGGAAGGCTAGAAATACGCGCGCACCAGTAGCCTGGGGGAGAAGGCAAGCTCCGCCCTGAATTCCGTTGCCCAGGCATCCAGGGCGGGGGAATACGCGGTGGAGTCCCGCGCGGTGTGGTCCCGCAGGTAGGTCGCCTGCAGGAAATCCGTGTGTGCGGCGACCGAGAAGTTCCACCGCGTGAGGTACTCGACCCCCAGGCCCAGTCCGATCGTGACGCCGTAGCTCCTGGACCGGCTGTTGCTCGTGGACGCGAGTGGGTAGCGCAGGGACCTGAGAATGCCGTGGACGTAGGCATCAACGTAGGGAGAACGCTCGGCCCCCGGGCGCGCGAAGCGGCGGACTCGCGGACCCATGTCCACCGACACGGAATGGGCCTTCGTCAAGACCACGCCGGTGAAGTCGTCCGGCTCACTGACATCGGAGTAGCCGAGCCTCGCGTCGATCGCCCAGGCCGTCCGGTCCGAATGCGTCCGGATGATCGAGAGCTCGCCGCCGCCGCTCTCGATCCCCGCCCCCAGGCCCCACTTGCCAGCCACCAGGCCGGCGTGCGCCGTCTGACCCCAGAACAGCAGAGCGAGCATCATCCTGACCATCTTCATTTGCGACCTCCTCCTCTTTCGGTGCCGTGCAGGCCCCGCATCACCGCTTCTTCGTCTCCGGTCCCCACCCCAGCTTCCGCATCTTCTTGTAGAGGTGGCTGCGCTCCAGCCCCAGCCGCGCCGCGGCCCGGGTCACGTTGCCGCCCTCCAGGCGCAGGGCCGCCTCGATCTGTCCGCGCTCGAAGTCGCGCAACGCCTCGCTCAGCCGCCCTTCGCTCGCCGTCGCGGGCACCGTCTGGGGTAACACCGCCCGGACCTGCTCGGCCGTGATGCTCGGGCCGGGGTTCATGATGACCAGGCGCTCGACCACGTTGCGCAGCTCGCGCACGTTGCCCGGGAACGACCAGCGGCCGAGGTGCTCCACGGCGTCCGCCGCGAAGCTCCGGGGCTTCTGCGCCGTCTCCCGGGCCAGCTGGGCGGCGAAGTGCCGCACGAGC
>JBBIHL010000506.1:0-2594 GCA_037447075.1 Candidatus Eiseniibacteriota bacterium
CTTCTCGTCGCCCGTGGGCAGGCGCAGGTCGACCCCCAGGGCGAAGCCGCCCCCTTCCTCGCCCAGGCGGCTGGCGGCCGGGACCCGGCAGTCCTCGAAGGCGATCTCGCCCAGCGGGTGCGGCGCCGAGAGCACCTGGGCGCCCGCGAAGCGCAGGCCCCGGGCGTCGGCCGGGACCACGAAACAGGAGATGCCCCTCGCGGCCGCGGCCGGGTCCGTGCTGGCGAACACGGTGTAGAAGTCGGCGATGCCGGCGTTGGAGATGTAGGTCTTGCGCCCGTTCAGCCGGTAGCCGTCGCCGTCGCGCCGCGCGGTGGTGGCCAGCGCCGCCACGTCCGATCCGGCATCCCGCTCGGTCATGGCGAAGGCCCCCATGGCGCGCCCGGCCAGCGCGTCCTCGAGCCAGCGCTCCGCCAGGGCCGCGTTCCCGGCCAGCAGCAGCGGCACGACGCTCAACGCCTGCAGGGCGAACACGGCATCGGCCAGCGGCGAGGCGGAGGCCAGGGCCTCGCGGGCCAGGCAGCAGGCGCGCCAGTCCCGCGCGCGGATCGGCTCCAGCCACCCGCCTCCGCCCAGCTGCGCCAGCAGCGCCCGGGCCTCGCGCCGGGCGGCCGCGTCGTCGGCGGGCTGGGGACGCGGTGCGATCTGCTCCGCGGCGAACGCGCCGATCCGTTCCGCCCAGGCGGCATGGCGATCGTCGAGGAACGGCCGCACCGGCCCCGGGTCGGGAATCCGCATCAGTCGAACTTCGCCTCGCGCCGGGCGCGGAACGCCTCGTAGGCCTCGCGGAAGTTGGGAAGCTCCATGAGCGCACCCTGCACCTCGGCCTCGTAGGCGAGCGCCTCGTCGAGCCCCATCACGTGCTCCGCGTCGAGCGCGCGCTTGGTGGCGGCGAGGGCCGGCGCGGGACCGCGCGCGAGCCGCTCGGCCAGCGCCACGGCCTCCCCCAGCACCCGCTCCTGCGGCACCACGCGGTGGTAGAGCCCGATCTCCTGGGCGCGCCGCGCCTCGATGAACTCGCCGGTCATGAGCAGCTCGGCGGCGCGCCCCAGCCCGACGAGGCGCGGGAGCAGCCAGCACGCGCCCATGTCCGCGCCGGACAACCCCACGCGCACGAAGAGGAAGGCGATCTTCGCCGATTCCGCCGCGATGCGGAAATCGCAGGCCGCTGCGATCACGGCCCCCGCACCCGCCACCGTGCCGTTGAGCGCCGCGATCACGGGGCGGCGGCAGCGCCGGATGTTGAGGATCACGTCGCAGGTCAGGCGCGTGAACTCGCGCAGGCCGGCCGCATCGCGCCCCAGCAGCGCCCCGATGATGTCCTCGACGTCGCCGCCCGAGCAGAAGCCGCGGCCGGCCCCGGTGAGCACGATGGCGCGCACGCCGGGCTCGGTGTCGAGGGCGCGGAAGGCGCTCCCCAGCTCGGCGTAGACCTCGAACGTCAGGGCGTTGAGCCGCTCCGGGCGGTTGAGCGTGAGCGTGGCGACGCCGTTCCCGGCGTCGAGGCGGTAGAGGAACGAGCGCGGGGCGATCGGCATGCGTGGGCTAGCCTCCGATGACGGCGGTGGCCTCCATCTCGACCAGGGCCCCCGGGTCCACCAGCCCCTTGACCTCGACCAGCGCCATCGCCGGGTAGTAGGTGCCGAAGCGCGCGCGCCACGCCTCGCCGAGCGGCTCGAGGCTGGTCCGGTAGGCGGCCAGGTCGGTCACGTAGACCGTGAGCCGCGCCACGTCGGCCGGCTGGCCGCCGGCCGCGCGCACCACCGCGAGGACCTTGTCGAGCGCGCGCGCGAACTGGTCGGGGAATCCGGGCGGCTCGCCCGGCGCCCCGCGTTCCCATCCCGCCTGGCCGGCGACGAACAGCAGGCGTCCTTGCGTGGGGGCGAGGATCCCGTTGCTCCATCCCTTCGGAGCCCCGAGCGACTCGGGGTTGACGACCTCGAACCTCATGGCTCCCGGACTCCGGGCTTGAGGAGCACGGCCTGTCCGTTCGCGCCGCCCGCCGCGTCGCCGCACAGGGCGACCACCGCCTGCGCCACCTCCTCGGCCGGGATCAGACGCCCCTGCCCGGCGCTCGCCAGCACGGCCGCCAGCGCCGGTCCGCGCGGCAGCCCGGTGCGCGACTGGACGTTCGCCAGCGTCTCGTGGGTCATCGGCGTGTCCACGTAGCCCGGGCAGACCGCGTTGATCGTCACGCCGGTCCCCGCCAGCTCCAGGGCGACCGACCGGGTGAACCCCACCACGGCGTGCTTGGCCGCGCTGTAATGCGCCACGTAGCGGCCGCCCTCGAGCCCCACCATGGAGGCGACGTTGACCACGCGCCCCCAGCCCCTCTCGACCATGGGGGGGACGAACTCCCGGGTGCAGAGGAACGTGCCGGTCGCGTTCACCGCCAGCATCCGGTTCCACTCCTCCAGGGTGATCCGCCCGAGGGGCGCCGAGGACGAGACGCCGGCGCTGTTCACCAGCACGTCCACGGCGCCCAGCCGGGCTCGCGCCGCCTCACCCAGGCGCCGCACGCTCGGCTCGTCCGACACGTCGCAGGCCACGGCCCAGGCCTCGCCGCCCGCGGCGCGCAGCGCGTCCGCGACGCG
>JBBIHL010000507.1:0-2589 GCA_037447075.1 Candidatus Eiseniibacteriota bacterium
GCTCGCATCGCGGGCGGGGCGGGTGCGAGCCGGCGTCGCGCCGCGACCAGGGCCACGCCTCCCGCGATCGCGTTTAGGGCCGCGGCGGCCACCGTGGTCCACCACAGCCCCACTCCCGGGATCAGCCAGAAGCCCGCTGCCAGCGATCCCGCCACCGCCCCCGCAGTGTTGAGGGCGTAGAGGCGCGCGAGCGCCGGGCCCACGGCCTCGTACTCGAAGTGCGCCACCAGGACCGGCAGCGTGGCCCCCATGAGCAGCGTGGGGGGCAGCAGCAGGACGAAGAGCAGGGCGAAGCGCGCCGCCAGGAAGGCCACGCTCTCCCCCCCCAGGCCGTGGTAGAGGGCGCCCAGGACCGGATCGAGGTGGCGCAGCACCGGGAGCGAAGCCAGCCCCAGGGCGGCGATGCCCAGCTCCAGCCGGCCGTAGGCGCGCGCTCCGCCACGTCGGCGGGAAATGCGTGCACCGAGCACCGCCGCCCCCAGGGCCAGGCCGGCAAGGAAGGCCGCGACCACGGTGGACACCGAGTGCAGCGAGTTGCCCAGCCGGTAGGTGAGCTCCTTGGACCAGGCCACCTCGTAGAGCAGACCCGCCGCCCCCGACGTTACGAAGCAGAACGGCGCCCAGGGCGGCAGGTGACCGGGCGGGGCGGTGGGGGCGGCGGGTCCGCGGGGCATCGGCTTCGCAGGTGGCGGGGCGGGCGGGCCCGCCTCGCGCTCCCGCGCTAGGCCGCCGGGGCCTTGACGTGCATGAAGGCCTTGAGCAGGTCGATCGGCACCGGGAAGACCGTGACCGAGTTGTTCTCGGTGGCGATCTCGGAGAGCGTCTGCAGGTAGCGCAGCTGGATGGCGGTGGGCTCCCGCCCGATGACGGCGGCGGCCTCGGCCAGGCGGGCGGCGGCCTGATACTCGCCCTCGGCGTTGATCACCTTGGCGCGCCGCTCGCGCTCGGCCTCGGCCTGGCGGGCGATGGCGCGCTGCATCTCCTGGGGGAGGTCCACGTTCTTCACCTCCACGGTGCTCACCTTGACGCCCCAGGGCTCGGTCTGGCGGTCGATCACCTGCTGCAGCGCCGTGTTGAGCTTCTCGCGCTCGGCCAAAAGCTCGTCCAGCTCCGCTTCGCCCAGGATGGAGCGCAGCGTGGTCTGCGCAATCTGCGAGGTCGCGTAGAGGAAGTTCTCCACCTCCACGATGGCCCGCTGCACGTCCACGACGCGGAAGTAGATGACGGCGTTCACCTTCACGGTGACGTTGTCCTTGGTGATGATGTCCTGGGGCGGCACGTCCATGGTCACCGTGCGCAGGCTCACCTTGACCGCCTTGTCCACGATGGGGATGAGCAGGACCAGCCCCGGCCCGCGCTGGCCCACCAGGCGCCCCAGCCGGAAGACGACGAGCCGCTCGTATTCGCGCACCACCCGGATGGCGTTGGCCAGGATGATGACTCCCAGCACCACCAGGAAGAGGACGAAGGGACCGAAGAACATCATGACCGTGCCTCCTTGCTCAGGGGACGCACCTGGAGGGTCAGGCCGTCCACCGACAGGACTTCCACCAACTCCCCCACTTCGACCGGCGCTTCACTTCGGGCGTTCCACAGCTCGCCGTGCAGCCGCACGCGGCCCACCGGCGCGCAGGACTGGACCACCTCGGCCTTCTGCCCCACCAGCGCCTCGCCGCCGGCCGCCACGCGCCGGCGCTGGGCCTGGAGCCCCTTGCCCACGATGAACAGGAAGACGAGCGCCGTGCTCAACGCGCCCGCCACCGCCACCGGCAGCGAGACGCGGCCGAACTCGCCGGGCGCCTTGAAGAGGATGAGCGACCCCAGCAGCAGGGCCAGCACGCCGCCCGCCGTGAGGACGCCGTGGCTGGTCACCTTGATCTCGGCCACGAAGAACACCAGCGCCAGCACGATGAGCGCCACGCCCGCGTAGTTGACGGGCAGGGTCGAGAGCGCCAGGAACGCCAGCACCAGGCAGATGGCGCCGATCACGCCCGGCAGGATGGCGCCGGGGTTCTGGAGCTCGAAGAGCAAGCCGTAGAAGCCGAGCATGAGCAGGATGTAGGCCACGTTGGGATCGGCGATCACGGCCAGCAGCCGTTGACGGAAGCCGGGCTCCACCCGCTCGAGCGGCGCCCCGCGGGTGTGCAGCGCCACCCTCCGGGTGGCCAGCCGGACCGAGTCGCCGTCCACGCGCTCGAGCAGCTGATCCAGGTGGGCGGCGACCAGGTCCACCACGTGCAGCTTGAGCGCTTCGGTCTCGGTCGCCGACACGGCCCGCTGCACGGCCCGCTCGGCCCAGTCCACGTTGCGGCCGCGCTGGGCGGCGATGGTGCGGGCGAAGGCGGCGGCGTCGCTGGTGACCTTGCGCGCCAGCGTGGAGTCCATGCCGCCTTGCAGGCTCACCGGAGTGGCCGCGCCGATGTTGGTGCCCGGCGACATGGCGGCGACGTGCGCCGCCATGGTGACGAGCACCCCGGCCGAGGCCGCGCGCGCCCCCGAGGGCGTCACGTAGACGATCACCGGCACGTCGCTCGCCAGGATGCGCTTGACCATGTCGAGCATGCTGGTCTCCAGGCCCCCGGGCGTGTC
>JBBIHL010000508.1:0-2587 GCA_037447075.1 Candidatus Eiseniibacteriota bacterium
CGCTTGATGCCCGCGGCCGCGGCGGCGGCGTAGAAGCCGGCGGGGGCGGCGATCCCCGCTGCGCGCGCGCGGGGGGACCCGTGGCGGGCAGGCGACGGTCGCACGGGGTTCACACGCCGTCCCCGAGCGAGGAATAGATCGGCGCGGCGGAGGGGGGGAGTTCGGCCGAAAGAGTGCTTGGGTCCTTGGCCGTCCTGCCGTCCGTGGAACCGCCGCGCCTCAATTCCGCTTCCAGCGGCAGGCCGAGCAGCCGGATGAAACCGGCCGCGTCCGCCTGGTCGTAGCCGGTTCCGGCGCCAAACGTGGAGAGGGCAGGGTTGTAGAGCGAGCGCGGCGACCGCCGGCCGACACACCGTATACTACCCCTAAACAGGACCGCGCGCACCTCCCCCGTGACCGGGGCCATCAGCCGGGCCACCAGCGCCTCCAGCCCCTCGCGCGCGGGCGTGAACCAGAGGCCCCGGTAGACCAGGTCGGCGTAGGCCTCGCCCGCGCGGCGGCGCTCGCGCAGCGAGGCGGCGTCGAGCGTGATGCCCTCCAGGTCGCGCAGCGCCTCCATCAGCACCGTGCCGCCCGGCGTCTCGTAGACTCCCCGCGACTTGAGGCCCACCACGCGGTTCTCCACCAGGTCGGCCCGTCCCACCCCGTGCTCCCCCGCGATGCGGTTGAGCTCGGCGAGCAGCAGGTGCGGCGCCAGGGGGCGGCCGTCCACCGCCACCGGCAGCCCGGCCTCGAAGGCCACCGTGACCTCGCGGGGCTCATCGGGTGCCAGGGCCGGATCCGCCGTGATCTGGAACAGGTCGCGCGGCGGCGCGCGCCAGGGATCCTCCAGGCAGCCGCCCTCGTGCGACACGTGCCACAGGTTGCGGTCGCGCGAGTAGAGCGAGGCGCGCGTGGCGGGGACCGGGATGCGCTTGCGCTCGGCGTAGGCCAGCGCGTCCTCGCGCGAGCGGATCTCCCACTCGCGCCACGGCGCGATGACGCGCAGCTCCGGGGCCAGCGCCCGATAGCCCAGCTCGAAGCGCAGCTGGTCGTTCCCCTTGCCGGTGCAGCCGTGCGCCACGGCGTCCGCCCCCACGCGGCGCGCCGTCTCCACCTGCCCCAGGGCGAGCACTGGGCGGGCGAGCGCCGTGCCCAGCAGGTAGCGCCCCTCGTAGACCGCTCCCGCGCGCAGGGCCGGCCAGCAGTAGTCGCGCACGAACTCCGCCCGCAGGTCCTGGACCACGGCCCCCGCGGCGCCGGTGCGGATGGCCTTCGCCTCCAGGCCCTCGAGCTCCTCCGCCTGCCCCACGTCTCCGGTGTAGCACACCACCTCCGCCTGGTAGTGCTCCACCAGCCACGGCACGATGACCGACGTGTCGAGCCCGCCCGAGTAGGCCAGCACCACCTTGCGCACCCGCTTCTTCATGGCTCCCCTCCCGCGCCGACCAGGACGGCCTGCGCCTCCGCGTCGGGTTGTGCGACCGGTGCTCTGCGCGCGCGCCGCGTCCGGGGCGGCCGCATCCCCGCCGCCACGGCGCGCAGGATCTCCAGTGCCTCGCTCACCTCCGCCTCGCTGCAGTTGAGCGGCGGCAGCAGCCGCACGGCGTCGTCGCCCGCGCGGGTCACGAGCAGCCCCCGCGCGCGGGCCTGCTTCACCAGCTCGGCGGGCGAGTCCCGGCGCGGGCGTTTCACCACCAGCCCCAGCATCAGCCCCCGGCCCCGCACGCCGGCGAAGAGCGGCGCGTCCGCGGCGAGCGCGTCGAGGCCGGCGCGCAGGTTCTCGCCCATGCGCACCACCCGCGAAAGGAAGTCGGGCTGGGACACGGCGTCGAAGACCCGTACCCCCAGCGCGCAGGCCGCCGGCCCGCCCGAGAAGGTGGAGCCGTGCTGGCCCGGCTTCAGCAGCCCGGCCGCCTTGGAGCCGATCAGCACCGCCCCCAGGGGCAGGCCCGCGGCCAGGGGCTTGGCCAGGGTGAGCAGGTCCGGCGCCACGCCGTAGGCCTGGTAGGCGTAGAGCCGGCCGATGCGGCCCAGGCCGCACTGCACCTCGTCGAACACCAGCAAGGCTCGGTGCCGGTCGCACAGGACGCGCAGGCCGTAGAGGAACTCCTCGTGCGCCGGGACCACGCCCCCCTCGCCCTGCACCGGCTCCACGATCACCGCGCAGGTGCGATCGTCCATCGCGCGCCGCGCCGACTCCAGGTCGTTGAACCGGGCGAAGCGCACTCCGGGCAGCAGCGGCCCGAAGGGCGCGCGGTATTCCGGATGGTAGGTGGCGGAGAGCGCCCCCAGCGTGCGCCCGTGGAATCCGCCGCGGAAGGCGACGATGCCGGTCTTGCGCGGGCCGCCCACCTGCCGGCCGTGAAGGCGCGCGAACTTGAGCGCCGCCTCGTTGGCCTCGGCGCCGCTGTTGGCGAACCAGATGCGCTGCGCGAACGAGGAATCCTTGAGCCGTCGGGCCAGCTCGAGGGCGGGGAGGTTGCCGTAGAGGTTGGAGCAGTGGCCCAGCGTGGCGAACTGCTCCATCAGCGCCACCGCCAGATCGCGGCGGCCGTGACCCAGGGCCGCCACCCCGAGCCCGGCGGTGAAGTCCAGGTAGCGCTTC
>JBBIHL010000509.1:0-2584 GCA_037447075.1 Candidatus Eiseniibacteriota bacterium
GGCCGCCTTGCGCGCGGCGGGGCGGCGAGGGCGCCGCCGGGCCCTCCGGGCGACCTTCCGCCGGGGCGCGCGGCGCGGGCGTCTCCGTGAGCGACGGACGCGAGCTTTACGGCTGCGACGTGCGGCCATTGCGGCTCCCTCCTGCTAGCGCTTCGAGCGGCTCGGCTTGCCCGCCGCCCGGACGGTCTCCCTTGGCGCGCGCTCCGTCTCGAACCACTCACGGATGTAGGCCACGATGTCCTGGGTCGAGGAGCCCGGCCCGAACAGGCGCCCCACCCCCAGCCTGGCGAGCGCCTCCATGTCCTGGGGGGGGACAATCCCTCCCCCGGTCAGCAGCTTGTCGCCCGCGCCGCGCTTGCGCAGCAGCTCGAGCACCTCGGGGAACAAGGTCATGTGGGCGCCCGATAGCACCGAGAGCGCCACCACGTCCACGTCCTCCTGGATGGCGGCCTCCACGATCATCTCGGGCGTCTGGTGGAGCCCGGTGTAGATGACCTCCATGCCGGCGTCGCGCAGCGCCGCGGCCACGACCTTGGCGCCGCGGTCGTGCCCGTCCAGCCCCGGCTTGCCTACCAGCACTCGGATCTTGCGCTGCATTCCCTCTCCCCGGCGTTCCGGCCGGCCGTCAGCTTCGCGCGTCGTCCTCGGGCGGGCCCATCGGGTTGGCCCGGTCCTCGCGCCCCCATTCGAGCGGGTCGCCAGGATACGGGGCGCACTCGCCTACCCCGCCCCAGGCCGGGTAGCGCCGGCTCGCCCATCCGATCAACCCGAGAAGGGCCGCCACCACCGCTCCCAGCGCGACCCAGCCGTCCCGATCGGCCATGGCAGGCAGGTAGGACATCAGAACACCGCGCTCTCCACGTAGTCGCCGAACACCTCGCGCATGGCGTTGCGGATCTCGCCCTCGGTCGCGTAGGCCCGCGCGCAGTCCAGGATCTTCTCCATCAGGTTCGCCTCGCCCGGCGCGGTTCGGGCCGCGGCGGTGAGCGCCTGCAAGGCGGCCGTGCAGGCCCGGTTGTCGCGGGTGCGCCGCAGCTCGGCCAGCGCCCGCCGCTGCTCCTCCTCCACCTCCTCGGGAACGTAGAGGATGGGGATCTCCAGCTTCTCGTCCGGCTCCACGTACTCGTTCACGCCCACGATGATGCGCTGCTTCTTCTCCATCTCGGTCTGGTACTGCACGGCCGCCCGCTGGAGCTCGCGCTGGAAGAAGCCGCGCTCGATGCCGGTGACCACGCCGCCCAGCGCTTCGATCTGGCGGAAGTAGTCCTCGGCCTGCTCCTCGAGCGTGTTGGTGAGGTGCTCCACGTAGTAGGAGCCCGCAAGGGGATCGATGGTCTCCGTGACGCCGATCTCGTGGGCGATGATCTGCTGGGTGCGCAGCGCGATCTTGACCGCCTTGTCGCTGGGGAGCGCGATGGTCTCGTCCATCGAGTTCGTGTGCAGCGACTGGGTCCCGCCCAGCACCGCGGCCAGCGCCTCGAAGGCGGTGCGCATGATGTTGTTCTCGGGCTGCTTGTCCCACAGCGAGCAGCCGGCGGTCTGGGTGTGGAAGCGCATCAGCCACGACTCGGGCTTGCGGGCGCCGTAGCGCTCGCGCATGTGGCGGCTCCAGATGCGCCGCGCCGCGCGCAGCTTGGCAATCTCCTCGAAGAAGTCGAGGTGGCTGTTCCAGAAGAACGAGA
The DNA here is from genome assembly GCA_037447075.1 of Candidatus Eiseniibacteriota bacterium. Taxonomy (GTDB): domain Bacteria; phylum Eisenbacteria; class RBG-16-71-46; order RBG-16-71-46; family RBG-16-71-46; genus JBBIHL01. Next base: position 1,683 of record JBBIHL010000509.1, read on the forward strand.
GCCGCGGGGCGAAGGCGTCCACGTCCAGGCCGCGCTCCAGGCACTCCTCCACGTAGGTGAACCCGTCGGCCAGGGTGAACGCCAGCTCCTGCGCCGCGGTCGAACCCGCCTCGCGGATGTGGTAGCCGGAGATCGAGATGGTGTTCCACTGCGGCACCCGCCGGGTGGCGAACTCGATGAGGTCCACGATGATGCGCAGGCTGGGCCGCGGCGGGAAGCACCAGCACTTCTGCGCGATGTACTCCTTGAGGATGTCGTTCTGCAGCGTGCCGCGCAGCCGGTGGAACGGCACGCCGCGCTTCTCGGCGTTGGCCAGGTAGAAGCCGAACAGGATGGAGGCCGGCCCGTTGATGGTCATGGAGGTCGAGAGGGCCCCGGGGTCGATCCCGTCCATCAGGATCTCCATGTCGCGCAGGCTGTCCACCGCCACGCCGCACTTGCCGACCTCCCCGTGGGCCTTGGGGTGGTCGGAGTCGTAGCCCATGATGGTGGGGTTGTCGAAGGCGATGGAGAGCCCGGTCTGCCCGTGGGTGAGCAGGTAGTGGAAGCGCTGGTTGGTCTCGCGCGGCAGGCCGAAGCCCGCGAACTGGCGCATGGTGTACAGGCGCCCGCGGTACATGCTGGTGCGGATGCCGCGGGCGTAGGGGTACTCGCCGGGGAACCCCAGGTCGCGCTCGTAGCTCCAGCCCTTGAGGTCGGCCGGCGTGTAGAGCGGCTTGATGGGGACCCCCGAGATCGTGAACGGATAGAGCCCCGCGCGCTCGCGCTGCGCCGCGTAGGCCTTCTCCCAGGAGCGCAGGCCGGCGTCCAGCCCGGTCGCCCCTGGAGCGTGGCGCGGCGACGGGCGCCGGGCGCCTCGCGACTCGCTGCGCCTCGCGCGACCGTCGGCGGTTGCGGAAGCG
>JBBIHL010000510.1:0-2579 GCA_037447075.1 Candidatus Eiseniibacteriota bacterium
CGATGGCTCAGCTACGCCCATTTCTATCTGGGCCAGGTCCATGTCGAACTCGCCAACCGCTCGACCGGCCAGCGCGCCGCCTATCGCGGCCATCTGCAGGATGCCTCGGCCAGCTACGGCGAGGCCCGAAAGCAGAATGCCCTGGTCGCCCCGGCGCTGCGATCCCAGGTGGAGAGCGCGGACGGCGTGCCGGCGCCGGTGGGCGAATGGTTGGTGAGCGGCGAGGGGCTGCGCAGCGTCCGCGGGACCGCCGCCGACTTCCTCGCGCTGCGCTACCGCGGGCGCGACGTCTACGTGGTGCTGTCGGCGCCGGAGGGAGGGACGGCGCGGGTGTGGGTCCTGCTCGACGAGCGCTGGCTGCGCCCCGAGGAGGCCGGCCCCGACGCCCACGCCGACGAGCGCGGGGCCTCGCTGGTCGCGGTGGACGAGCCGCGCATGTATCATGTGGTGCGCGACCCGCGAGCCGGGAGTCACGTGATCAAGCTGCAGCCGGACCGGCCGGGGGTGGAGATCTACCAGTTCTACTTCGACGCCTCGCCGCTCCAGACGGCGGGGCCCTGAAGCGAAAGGCGGCGGGACGAGCATGCCCCTGTGCGTCTACCTGTGCTACACGCCGGGATGCAACACCAAGATTGACCGCTGGATGCCGAGCGCCGAGGAGGGGGCGGAGGCCCGGCTCGAATGCCCGCGCTGCGGGGTGGAGATGACCTGCGCCTGGACGGGCTCGCAGATGAAGACGCCGAACCTGGCGGAGAGCACGAGCCCCGTGTTCCGCAGGAGGGGGGAAGGCTAGCCGCCTCGCAGGGTCGAGGCCTTCTCCGCATCGCCGCCGCTCATCCGCCGGCGTTGTCCCCCGACCGGGAAGGAGGTCCAATGCGCCCGCGCGACGTCGCATGGGCCGTGGCCGCGCTCCTGCTGGGCTGTGCCCCTCCAAGCCTCCAGGCCCGGACCGCGGCGGACAGCGCGTCGGTCACGGCGTTCTACCGGCGGTGGTTCGGCTCCGTCCCGCAAGGCTTCACCGCGTACGCGAGCTTCTACGCCCCCGAGGGTTACGTCCTGCCGCCCAACGCGGCGCCGGTCGTGGGCCGCGCCGCCATCGCCCCCTGGTTCGAGCAGTCCCAGGCGGCGTCGCCGTACACCGTCCGCCCGCAGGGCGTCACCAACGACGAGATGCGCTTCCTGTCGCCCGCCTGGGTGGTGTATCGCAGCACGCTGCGCGGCCAGCGGGTGCCGAAGGCGGGTGGCGACCCCGTGTCCTTCGAGACCAAGTACGTGGACCTGCTGCATCGCAAGGAGTCCGGGGACTGGGAGGTCCAGTTCCGCATGTGGAGCGACAACCGGTAGCGGCCGGCGCCACGCCGCCCGACCGTGATGCCGCGATGGCAGGCGATCCGCCGCCGCCCGTGACGAGCGGTGAATCCGTCCTCGAGACCCAGCGGCTGTGGCTCGAGCCGCTTCGCGCCTCGCATGCACCCGAGATGTTCGAGGTCCTCTCCGACCCGCGCCTCTACGAGTTCATCCCCGAGGAGCCGCCTCTCGCGCTCTTGAGCCTGGCGGAGCGCTACCGGCGCCTCGAGACGCGAGCCTCTCCCCGCGGCGACGAGGCGTGGCTCAACTGGATCCTGCGCTCGAAGGCCGAGGGCCGCTGCCTGGGCTTCGTCCAGGCGACCGTGCGCCGGGATGGATCGGCCCAGCTGGCCTACGAGCTGGGGGCCGCGTACTGGGGCCGTGGCTACGCCACCGAGGCTTGCCGGCGCGCGATCCAGGCGCTGTTCGAGGGCTACCCGGTCACGCGGGTCTTCGCCGAGGTGGATACCCGCAACGCGGCCTCGATCCGCTTGCTCGAGCGCCTCGGCTTCCGACGCGAGGCGTTGCGCCAGAACGCCGACTTCTTCAAGGGCGCCGCGAGCGACGAGTTCACCTACGGGCTGAACCGGCCGGCCGGGGGCGCGAGGAGCTGACGATGGGGCGGGGTCGGGCGGCTCCGGGGCAGGGCGCCCCTGCGGGCGCCTCAGTTCATCAGCGCCAGGTGCCGCTGGAGGCCGGCCACGTGACGCTCCACCTCGGCCCGGTCCTCGGCCCCGGGGGCGAGCGACAGGTAGCGCTGCAGCTCGCGCAGGGCGGCGCCGTGCTGGCGCAGCCGGTAGAGCAGGAGCCCGTGGTCGCGCACCTCGCCGGCGTCCTCCGGACGCAGGATCAGCAGCCGCTCCACCGCGGCCAGGGCGGCCTCGTCGTCGTTCAGGCGCAGGTAGGCGCCCTTCAGGTTGAACAGCAGCCTCGCGATCATGGCGCGCTTGCTCACCCCGGCGATCAGCTCGGGCCCGTAGACCATGGCTCCGTTGCCGAACCGCTCGAGCATCTGCCGGCAGTCCTCCTCGTGCACGGACTGCCCGTGCCAGAAGGGATCGAGCAGCAGGTCCTTGGGCTCGCCGGTGAGGCGCACCATGAAGTGGCCGGGGAAGCCCACGCCCTCGAACGGGAGGCCCACGCGCCAGCCCACCTCCATGAACACGATGGAAAGGGTGAGCGGGATCCCCAGCCGGCGCTCCATGACCTGGTTGAGCAGCGAGTTCCGCGGC
>JBBIHL010000511.1:0-2576 GCA_037447075.1 Candidatus Eiseniibacteriota bacterium
CGGTGCGCGTCTCGGTGCCGCAGACCTGGCACCACGCAGCCGCGGAGAGCGCGGGGGGGGCGCTGGTGGCGCACCACCTCCGGGAGCGCACCGGCGCCGGGCGGTTCGTTGATGTGTCGGTGCAGACGGCCGTGTTCTGGACCGGGCTGCAGGCGATGATCGCGGCGGCGATCCAGGGGAAGGACATGGAGCGGGCCGGCACGGCGCTCCAGCTCGGTACGCTCACGCTGCCCCTGGTCTACCCCTGCGCCGACGGCGAGGTGGTCATGATCGGCAACGGGCCGACGCTCGTGCCGGTCGTGCCATGGATGGTGGCCGATGGTGTGGTTCCCGAATCGTGGGTCACGGACGAGGACTGGGCGACCTACGACATGAAGGTGCTCCAGGGGCTGCCGCTCAGCCATGACTACGAGGAAGTGATGGCCCGGCTTTCGGACTGGACGCGCAGGTACACCAAGCGGGAGCTGCTGGAGCGCGGGCTGGCGAACGGCGTCACCATCGCGCCGGTCGCGACGATCCCTGAGCTGCTGAACTTCAACCACCTGGAGGCGCGGGACTACTGGCGTGACCTGGAGGTGCGGCCCGGCGTGACCGTGCGCGGGCCGGGGCCGTTTGTGCGCGCCTCGGGGAGGCCCATCCGGCGCGACCGCGGCGTGCCGGCCCCGGGCGAGGCGGACGGCAACCTCGATGGCCGGGCCGCCCGGGCGCCCACCGCGCCGCGGGAGGGACTGCCGTTCGCCGGCCTGAAGGTGGCGGACTTCTCGTGGATTGGCGTGGGTCCGATCACCGGGAAATACCTGGCCGACCACGGCGCCGACGTCATCCGGATCGAGACGGCGAACCCCCCGGACCGGCTGCGAGTCGCCGGGCCGTTCAAGGACGGCGTGTTCGGCCCGAACCGCTCGCAGTTCTATGGCGCGTTCAACACGTCGAAACGCTCCATCGCCCTGAACCTGAAGACGCCGGAAGCACAGGAGATCGCGCGGAAGCTGATCGCATGGGCCGATGTGGTGCTTGAGTCGTTCACGCCGGGCACGATGGCGGGCCTGGGGCTGGGGTACGAGGATGCCAGGCGGATCAACCCGGGCGTGATCTACGCGAGCACCTGCCTGATGGGACAGAACGGGCCGGCGGCGCCGCTGGCAGGGTACGGTTACCACGCGGCCGCCATCTGCGGGTTCTATGAGGTGACGGGCTGGCCGGACCGGCCCCCATCGGGGCCGTTCACGGCGTACACCGACACGATCGCGCCGCGGTTCCTGGCCTCGGCGGTGATGGCGGCGCTCGACCACCGGGCGCGCACCGGCGAGGGCCAGTACATCGAGCAATCGCAGATGGAGTCGTCGCTCTACTTCCTGGCGCCGGAGATCCTGGACTACCAGGTGAGCGGGCGGATCCCGCGGAGAATGGGCAACGAGGACCCCTCGATGGCGCCACATGGCGCCTACCCGGCCGCTGGCGAGGATGAGTGGATCGCGATCGCGGTCGAGAGCGACGGGCAGTGGAAGGCGCTCGTCTCGTTGATGGGGGACCCCGCCTGGGCGGCGGACCCGGCGTACGCGACGGTGGCGGGCCGGCTCGCCGGGCGGGCGGCGATCGACGCGCGCCTGGGGGAGTGGACCGCCGGGTACGACATGCACGAGCTGATGGGCCGGCTGCAGGGCGCGGGCATCCCGGCCGGGGCGGTGCAGCGATCGAGCGATCACCTCCGCGACCCGCAGCTGGCGCACCGGCACTTCTTCCACCCGATGGAGCACCCGGAGATGGGGACGGTGCCGTACGAGGGGCACCAGTTCCGCATCAGCGGGTACGAAAGCGGGCCGCGCGCTGCCGCGCCGTGCCTCGGCGAGCACTCGATGGAGGTGCTGTTGGACGTGCTGGGGCTGAGCGAGGACGAGGTGGCGCGGCTGGCTGGCGGGCTGGGTTGAGGCGGCCGGGCCGCGGGCCCGTCAGGGCGAGAGCGGGCAGCGGCCGCAGGCGCCGCGGGTGCAGTAGTCCGTGTGGAGGAGAAGGCCACCCTGGAGCCGCGCGGCGGTGGTGAACGGCGGGGTTGCCTCGCCTCCGAGCCAGGACTCGAGGCGGCGCAGGCGGCCATAGGTGCCCGGCGAGGGGAGCGCGTTCCAGGCGGCTTCGATGGCCGGTCCGGGGAGGGCGCCGGCGGCGAGCGCGACCGGGAGGACCGCGTTCACGACGACTTCGATGGCCGTCGAACGGCCGATCCCGGGGAGGGAGGCGGCGCGCCAGGTGAGCCCCGGCCCAAGCGCCGCCGGCCAGCCGGGATCTGACCCCTGCGGCCACCAGCGGGCGATGAGGGCACCGGCGGATTCCAGGCGGCGGCCTGGCGAGGCCATGGGGCGGAGGCCGGCACGGCGCAGGGCCAGCGGCGCGGCCGCGCCCTTGAGCGCTGCCGAGAGGGCGAGCGGGCGGGAAGCGCCTGAAGGCGGCTCGCCCTCGAGGAGGACCGCGAGCGGGAGCCGGCGGGCGAGGGCGGCGAACGGTTCGCGGTTGGCGCCGCCCCCGAGCGTTTCGAGGAGGAGGCTGTAGAGCGCCTGACCAGGCCCGTGGGCTGCGACCAC
>JBBIHL010000512.1:0-2574 GCA_037447075.1 Candidatus Eiseniibacteriota bacterium
CCATGATCACTGCGCTCGCACCGAGACCCAGGCTATGCTGCGGACATGGAGCGGGCTAGACGAAGGATGAACGAACTGTGGGAGGAGGCTCGACGCCTCACCTGGGAAGATCGGCATACTCGCGGACCCCGCAGCGGATCTCGGCGGGCAGCTCGATCTCTCGCCCGTAGTCCACCGAGCCGAGGGTGGCCGGCTCCGGTGCCGAGTGCTTGGCCTCGCGCGCCATCGCTTGCGACAGCGACATGGGAGCGGGAGCCGGGGCGGCCGTGACCGGCGGCAACCCCCCGGGGGTGGTCTCCTCGATGTTGATGCCCTTCGAGCGCTGGGCCGCGGCCGGCGAGGAGCGCCGCAGGTCGCGCGTCACCTTCTCCATGAGCAGGTGCGATACCCCGCGGAACGTCTCGAACACGCCCTTGCCCTGCGTGGCGACCGCCTCGTAGAAGGGGACCTTGCCGCCCGGGTTGAGCTCGGCGTTCAGCTCCTCGATGCTGTAGACGTTGGGCAGGTCCCGCTTGTTGTACTGGATCACCCACGGGATGTCGTTGAGCTCGACCTTGTACTCGGCCAGGTTGGCGCGCAGATTGGCCAGGCTCTCCTTGTTCTCCTCCATCTTGCCGACCTCGCTGTCGGCCACGAAGACGATGGCGTCGGCGCCCTTGAGCACCAGCTTGCGGGTCGCGTTGTAGAACACCTGTCCCGGCACCGTATAGAGGAGGAAGCGCGTCTTGAAGCCCAGGATCTCCCCGAGCTCCAGCGGCAGCAGATCGAAGAACAGGGTCCGGTCCGACTGCGTCTTCATGCTGACCATCTTGCCGCGGCTGGTTTCGGGCACGGCCTCGTAGATGGCCTCGAGATTCGTGGTCTTGCCGCTCAAGCCGGCGCCGTAATACACCAGCTTCGCGTTGATCTCCTTGCCCGAGTAGCTCACCACAACCACGGCGGTATCCTCCTTCGTGCGACCCCACCCTGTCGCGGAGCGGATCCCATGGAGCCCCTTGCCGCCCTATCTCCACGGGGGCCCCGAGGGCGAGCGGGCCCGTCCAAACCCCGATGCCGAATCACAGTTGCTCGAACGAGGCACGAGCACCGGATGGGGTCGCATTGGGGCGATCCCTGACAGCGCGAGGACCCTGTGCTGACTGGCGCTCGTGCTTCGAGCACGTTTCCCGCCATCGGGCGCCTGGCCTTCACCCAGGTCATCGGCGCACCCCCCCTCCGCCTGAAGGGAAAGTTGCGGGCCCGGCGGGCGCGGGGAGCGCCGGGGCGGGGCGGCGGAGCCGACCGGGGCGTGGGACGCGGGGTCGGACGGCGCGGGGCCTATCCGGTGGGGGCCGGCCGGTGGAGCCAGACCCCCGCCTTCTCGCGCACCTGCGGCTTCAGCTCGCCCGCCTCGGGGGCTCCCAGGTAGTGCGAGAGGAAGATCGGCTTCAGCTGGGCGCATTCCTCCGACGGGAAGTAGCGGCACACGCGCGAGAACATATCGTCGCGCTTGGAGTAGAGGAAGGCGGTGACCTCGGTCACGCGGTCGAAGGTGCTGTTGCCGTAGGCGATCTCGGGGGATTCCTCCATGTCCACCCACAGCGAGGCGCGCGGCTCGAGCACCTCGAAGCCGTGCTTGGTCCGCATGAGGTATTCCCAGAGCCCGAAGATCTCCAGCGGGACGTAGCGCACACCGGCGGGAGCCTGGTCCCCCTTGCGGCGCAGCTCGCAGCGAACCACCTTCTGGCTGGGCATCGAAGCCTCCCGCGTGCGGCGGCACGCGCCGCGCGCTCCTTTGAGCGGGATGGCGTACGGGCCCGGCAACCGCCGGACCATCCCTGGCGTACGAATTTCCCGGCGCGCCCCCATGGGGGACCCGGCGCGGCGCTCGACGCGCCGCGGGCCCGCGAAACCGACGCCGCGATTCTAGGGAGGCGCCGGCGAGCCGTCAATTTCTCCGATGCGCGACAGCTCGCTCCCGACCCGCCGGCGGGCAAGGTGCGCCGCGCGGGTCCAGCTTGACAAGGCTTTCAGGCTGCCCGTAGCTTCGCGCCTCCGAGCGCGGAGCGAATCGGGGGCAGGGAGAACGCTGACCGGATGAACCGATGGATCTTCGGGTGCCTCACCGCGCTGGCGGCGAGCCTGCCCTTGAGCGTCGGCTACGGCCTGGCCCGGCTGCTCAGCGGCGCCCACTACGCCTTCCTGCCGAAGCGCCGGCACGGGGTCATGGCCAACCTGGCGGCCATCCTCCCGGCCACGACCCGGCGCGAGCGCGCCCGGCTGGCGCGCCGCATCATGTACCACTACAACGCGTTTCTCTTCGAGTTCTTCCGCTTGCCCCACCTGGACCGCGAGCAGCTGTTCGGCAGGATCGAGGTGCAGGGCCGGGAGCACTTGGAGGAGGCGGCGGGCCGGGGCCGTGGCGTGGTGGTGGTGAGCTCGCACGTCGGGAACTGGGAGCTGGCCGCCGTGCTCCTCGCCTGGTGGGGGCACCGCGTCCACGCCGTCGCCGGTGTCCAGCTCAGCCGCTGGCTCACCCCCGCGGTGCGCGAGAGCAAGAGCGAGCTCGCGGTGACCACCGTCGGCCCCGAGGAC
>JBBIHL010000513.1:0-2571 GCA_037447075.1 Candidatus Eiseniibacteriota bacterium
GGCCGGCCTTCACGTATGACGTGACACCGGGCCGCAGCACCAGGGCGGCAGCCTGCGGGAAGGCCGAAAGGCCGCGCAGCAGGTAGATCGCGCCAATCGCCACCAGGCCCACGCGCGTCAGCGGCGGGCGTGGCACGATCCCCGCCCCGGCGAACCCATAGGCGGCGAGAACCGCGAAGACCACGGCGATGGCCAGCGTCAGCCCTGCGGGGAGGAGCGACCCCGCCTCGGCCTGACGGGCCAGCCTCTCCCGGCGCCGAAGTGGCGGTAGGCGGGCGCCCCGATCGCGATCACCACCAGGTGCAGGACGGCGATCGCCGCGCTGGACGCGCCGGCGACAAGCGACAAGGAACGGCCGCCCGGGCTCATGGCCGGCCGCGGCCGGAGAACAACCGCCGCCTCATATTCCCTCCACCACGATCATGTCCGCGTTCGCCGTGGCCTGGCGCAGGGCCTTGGGGGCGCGGTAGACCTCCGACGCCCACCATTCCTTGGCCCGCTCGAAGCTCTCGAAGCACCACGACCCGCCGCGGATTTCCGGCGTAGCGCTCGGGATCCAGGACCTCGATGTTCACGATCACGTAGGCTGCCATGCCGCCGTCCTCCCCGTGTCCTACGCGTGCAGCTCCACCACGTCCCGGTCCGACAGCACGTGCTCGCGGTCCACCTGCTGCCCGTCGAAGCGCGCGTGTCCCCACACGCGCGCGTACTTGAGCCGGTCGGCGATGTCCTTGTGCACCTGCAGCGCCAGGTCGTGCACCGTGGCCCCGGCCGGCAGCACGAAGGGGCGCTCGAGGTCCGGCTTCTTGCCCGGCTCCTTGGCGTAGATGCGGATGCGGCGCAGCTCCACGAAGAGCTCCACCCGTAGCGCGTCGAGCCCGTCGCCGCGCTCGGCCGAGACCGGGAAGAAGGGCAGGTCCGGCCCCGCCGCCTCGCGGGCCAGCGCCGCGAACACGCCGTCGCCGTCGGCGTCGCACTTGTTGCCCACCAGGAGCACCGGCTTGCTCTGCACGAAGGGCGGCAGGTCGGCCGGCCGCGGGCGGACCGCCGGCCACACCCGGGCGCGCTCCAGCAGGGCGAACAGCGCCGCCGCGCTCTCGGCCACGTCGTCGGCGGTGACGTCCACCACCAGCGCCACGCCGTCGGCGGCGTGCGCCAGGCCGATCAGGTAGGGCTCGGTGTGCTGCGGGCTCACGGCCGGGGTGTCCACCAGCTGCACCTGCACGTCCTCGAACCGCATCATGCCGGGCTGCGGGGCGCGCGTGGTGAAGGGGTAGGGCGCCACCTCGGGGTGCGCGTGGGTGAGCGACCGCAGCAGCGCCGACTTGCCGGCGTTGGGCGGGCCCAGCATCACCCACTGCCCCGCGCCCTCGCGCCGCACGTAGCCGGGCTCGTAGCGGTGCGCGCCCTTGCGCGCGTGCTGGCCCTCCTCCTCCAGCTTGGCGATGCGGCGGCGGAGGTCCGCCTGCATCTTCTCGGTGCCCTTGTGCTTGGGGAGCAGCGCGAGCATCTCGCGCAGCGCCGCCAGCTTCTCGTCGTGAGCGACGGCCTGGCGGTAGCGTTCCTCGGCGGCCTTGTACTGGGGCGTGAGGTTGGCGGGCATGTACCTATTATATGCGTGCGACGGGGGCGCCCAAGCCTGACAAGATCGTGACGCGCCGGCGCGGTCGCCGCCGCGGGGCCGCGCACACAATCAGGGCCGGCTCCAGGTGGAACCGGCCCTGTGCATCGGACGCGGGCAGGCGATAGTGGCCGGGTCGCTCGCCGTATGAGGCCCGCGTCCTGGTCGCGGCCGAGCCGTGCGGCTCGAGCGCACGCGACCGTTGTCCGGCGCTCTCCAAGCGGGCCCCGGGGGGCCTCGCCTCGCCGTGCGCCGGGCAGCGGCCGGAGTAGGAGGGCCGCGCCGGCGCGGAGCGCCGAGCTCCCGCTACTTCGGGTTGGTCCCGGCCAGCTCCTCCTTCTTCATCTGGACCAGGCCGTCCAAGTGCATGGGCGGCGCGTAGAGCGTGAAGAGCTTCAAGGGCTCCTTGCCGGTATTGCGCAGGTCGTGCTTCACGCCCGCCGGCACGAACACGACGTCGCGCTCGTCGAGGTGCTGGGTCCTGCCGTCCAGCACGGCCTCGCCCTTGCCGTCCACCACGTAGAAGACCTGATCGGTGATCGGATGGACCTCCTCGCCGAGGGACTCGTGACGGTCAACGGACATCAGCACCAGCTGCAGGTTCTTGCCCGTCTCGATCACGCGGCGAAAGGCCTTGTTCTCCTTGGCCAGCTTCTTGAGATCCGCGTGGAACCTCATCTCGCCCTCCTGGGTCGCGAAGGCCGCGGCCGCCCGCCCCGAATCAACGTAGGGACGGCAAGCGGTGTGCCAAGACGGGCCCATGACGATTGCCGTCACTGGGTCGCCCGAGGACGTGCGGCCGCCGGCTGCGCGGCCGGCTGCCAAGCCACAACGGCTGCGTCAGATGGGCGGCGAACCCCCGCCCACCCGGGATGTGGGCAGGTGGAGCCGCGGCGCTGGGTGGGTGCGAGCCTGGCCGTCCGCTGCGGCTGTCAGGCTGTCAGCGATGG
>JBBIHL010000514.1:0-2569 GCA_037447075.1 Candidatus Eiseniibacteriota bacterium
GCCGCTTCGCCGGAGGACTCCGCCGCCTTCCGGATCACGCACGCCATCCTCCGGGCTCTCGCCGCCGACACCCGCGCGCACGGCTCGCGGCTGGCCCTGGCCCTGGTCCCCATGCCACGGGGCCTCGCGGCCTGGTGGAGGGAGACGGCAGGCGCGGAGGGCCTGCCCCTCGTGGACCTGCAGCCGGTGGTCGGCACGCGCCCGGAGGTACTGCTGCCCAACGACACCCACTGGAACGCGCGGGGCAACGCGCGCGCGGCGGAGGCGCTGAGGCCGTTCCTCGACTCGCTCCTCGCCCTGCCTACGCCTTCCCCAGCTCCACCGCGGTGACCTTGTACTCGGGGCAGCCCGACACCCGGTCCCGCACGTCGCCGGTGAGGGCGTTGGTCCCGGTCTCGGGGAAATGGAAGGTGAGGAACAGCACCCCCGGCGCCACCCGGTCGCTCACCCGCGCCACCGCGCGCGCCTCGCCGTAGGCGCTGCGCAGCACCACGCGGTCCCCGTCGGCGATGCCGCGCGCGCCGGCGTCGCGCGGGTTCACCTCCAGCTCGTCCGCGCCCCGCAGCCGGCGGTTCTCCGTGCGCCGAGTCATGGTGCCGGTGTTGTAGTGCTCCAGGGCGCGGCCGGTGACCAGGGTGAGGGCGCCGCCCAGGCTGGGCGAGGGGACGTACTCCACGCGCGTGAGCCGGCCGCGCCCGCGCGGGAAGCTCTCGCGGTGGAGGATGGCGGTGCCGGGGTGCCCGGGCTGCGGCACCGGCCATTGCAGCCCGTCGCCCTCGAGCCGCGCGTAGGAGACGCCCGCGAAGTCGGGCGCCACGCGCGCGATCTCGTCCATCACTTCGGACGGCTCCGTGAACGGCTGCGGGTAGCCGGTCGCCGCCATCAGGTCGCAGAGGATGCGCCAGTCCGCCCGCGCCGCGCCCGGCGGGTCCAGCACCTTGCGGACCCGCTGGATGCGGCGCTCGCCGTTGGTGAAAGTGCCGTCCTTCTCCAGGAAGCTCGCCCCCGGCAGCACCACGTGGGCCATGCGGGCGGTCTCGGAGAGGAAGATCTCCTGCACCACCAGGAACTCGAGCGCGCGCAGCGCCTCGCGGGTGCGGCCCGAGTCGGGATCGGTCTGCACCACGTCCTCGCCGAACAGGTACATGGCCCTGATCTCGCGGCGCCGCGCGGCGTCGTACATCGCGGGAATGATGCGCCCGGGGGCCGCGGGCAGCGGCCGGCGCCACGCCGCCTCGAAGCGCGTCCGGGCGGCGGGGTCGTCCACCCGCGCGTAGCCGGTGAGCAGGTCCGGCTGGCAGCCCATGTCGGCCGAGCCCTGCACGTTGTTCTGTCCGCGCAGCGGATTCACGCCCACGCCCTCGCGGCCGAGCGCGCCCGCGAGCAGGGCCAGGTTGCACAGCAGCATCACGCCCTCGCTGCCCTGGAAGTGCTCGGTCACGCCCAGCCCGTGGAGCATCATGGGCCGGCGCGCCGTGCCGTAGCGCCGCGCCGCCTCGCGCACCGCCGCCGCGGGCACCCCGGTCACGCTCTCCCAGCGCTCGGGGGCCTGCTTGCGGATGAAGGGCTCGAACTCCTCCCAGCCCTCGGCGCGCCGGGCCACGAAATCGCGATCCACCCAGCCCCCTTCCACCAGCGCGCAGGCCAGGCTGTTGAAGAGCGGCACGTTGGTGCCGGGCCGCAGTTGCAGATGCAGGTCGGCCAGCGCCGCCAGCTCGGTGCGGCGCGGGTCCACCACCACCAGCCCCGCGCCGCGCAGCACCGCCTGCTTGAGGCGGGCGCCGGTCACGGGGTGGGCCTCGGTGACGTTGGCGCCGACCACCAGGAGCAGGTCGGCGCGCTCCACGTCGGCCAGGCTGTTGGTGGCCGCACCGGTGCCGAACGCCGCCCGCATGCCGGCCGCCGAGGGCGCATGGCACACCCGCGCGCAGCAGTCCACGTCGTTGGTCCCGAGCCCGGCGCGCATCCACTTCTGGAAGAGGTAGTTCTCCTCGTTGGTGCAGCGCGACGAGGAGAGCCCGGCGATGCTCCCGCGCAGGCGGCCGAAGGCCGCGGCCACCAGCGCCAGGGCCTCGTCCCAGCCGGCCGGCTCCAGCCGGCCGCCGCGGCGCACGAGCGGCGTGGTGAGCCGGTCGGGGTGGCGCGCGTAGCCGTGGGCGTAGCGGCCCTTCACGCACAGGTGGGTGCGGTTGACCGCGGCGTCCGCCCCATTGATCCGCGCCACCTCGCCGGCCGCGACCCCCACCTCGAGCTGGCAGCCCACGCCGCAGTAGCCGCAGGTGGTGCGGACCGTGCGCTCGGGCCTCATCCCCCGCTCGCGGTCCGCGTCGCCGATGGCACCCGTCGGGCACGCCGTCACGCACGCCCCGCACGAGACGCACCCCGAACGGGCGAACTCGCCGCCCGCCCAGGAGAGGTGCGCGCGCTCGCCGCGACCGGCGACGGCGTAGACGAACTGGCCCTGCAGCTCCTCGCACGCCTTCACGCAGCGGCGGCAGAGGATGCAGAGGTCCAGGTCGAGGCGCAGGTAGGGATGGCTGGCGTCGCGCGGCACGTGCCGGGCGCGGGG
>JBBIHL010000515.1:0-2569 GCA_037447075.1 Candidatus Eiseniibacteriota bacterium
CATCTCGACCACCCAGGGCAGGCGCCCCTCGGCGAAGAACATGTGCTCGGTGCGGCACAGCCCGATGCCCTCGGCCCCGAAGCGGCGCGCCCGGCGCGCGTCGCGCGGGACATCGGCGTTGGCGCGCACCTTGAGCCGGCGGAACTGGTCGGCCCACGACATGAAGGTGGCGAACTCGCCCCCCAGATCGGGCTCGATGGTCGGGACCTTCCCGAGGATCACGCGTCCGGTCGTGCCGTCGAGGGTGATCCAGTCGCCTTCGCGGACCACGGTGCCGTCCACCGAGAACGCCCGCGCCTTCTCGTCCACCCGCACCGAGCCCGCCCCCACCACCGAAGGCTTGCCCATCCCGCGCGCGACGACGGCCGCGTGGGAGGTCCCGCCCCCCGTGGCCGTGAGGATGCCCTGGGCCCGGTCCATGCCGTGGATGTCGTCGGGCGTGGTCTCCTTGCGGACCAGGATCACGCGCTCCCGGTTCCCACCCCGCTCGGCGGCGGTGTCGGCATCGAACACCGCCATGCCGACGGCGGCACCCGGCGAGGCGGCGAGGCCCTTGGCGATCACCTGCAGCTTGGCCTTGGGGTCGAGTCGCGCGTGCAGGCACTGGTCAATGTGGGCCGGCGTGACGCGCAGCACGGCTTCCGGGCGCGTGATCAACCCCTCGCCGGCCATGTCCACCGCGATCTTGACCGCCGCCGTGCCGGTGCGCTGGCCGGTGCGGGTCTGGAGCAGGTAGAGCTTGCCGTCCTCGATGGTGAACTCGAAGTCCTGCACGTCCCGGTAGTGCCGCTCCAGGCGCGAGGTGATCTCCCGCAGCTGCTCGTAGACCTGCGGCATCGCGCGCGCCAGCTCCTCGATGGGGCGCGGCGTGCGCACCCCGGCCACCACGTCCTCCCCCTGCGCGTTCTCCAGGAACTCGCCGTAGAAGCGGTTCTCGCCGGTGGCCGGATCGCGCGTGAAGCCCACGCCGGTGGCCGAAGCCGGGCCGCGGTTGCCGAACACCATGGCCTGCACGTTGACCGCGGTGCCCAGGTCGTGCGGGATGCCGTTCTGGTTGCGGTAGTAGACCGCCCGCTCGTTGTTCCACGAGCGGAACACCGCGTCGCGCGCCAGGCGCAGCTGCTCGTAGGGGTCCTGCGGGAAGTCCTTCCCGGTGCGCGAGCGCACCAGCTGCTTGAAGCGGTCCGCCAGCCGGCGCAGCTCGGCCTCGCCCAGCTCCGCGTCGCTTCGGACGCGAAGGCGGCGCTTGAGCTCGGCGATCACCGCCTCGAAGTCGCGCTTCTCCAGGTCGAGCACCACGCTGCCGAACATCTGCAGGAAGCGCCGGTAGCAGTCCCAGGCGAAGCGGGCGTCGCGCGAGCGCTCCGCCAGGCCCAGCACCGAGCGGTCGTTGAGCCCCAGGTTCAGCACCGTGTCCATCATCCCGGGCATGGAGAACTTCGCCCCCGAGCGCACCGAGACCAGCAGCGGGTCGCGGGGGTCGCCCAGCCGCTTGCCCATCATCCCTTCCAGCCGCTCGAGCGCGGCGCGCTCCTGGGAGGCGTAGCCTTCGGGCAGCTCCCCGTGGGCCTGGAAGCGGCGGCACACCTCGGTGGTGATGGTGAACCCCGGCGGCACCGGCACGCCGGTGCTGGACATCTCGTGGAGGCCGGAGCCCTTGCCGCCGAGCAGGTCACGCATCTGCGCGCCGCCCTCGGCCTGGCCGCCGCCGAAGAAGTAGACGTATCGGGTCCCCATGGGCTCCCTCCCCGGGGAGGCGGCCGCACGTTCGGGCAGCGGCATCCCGGCGCGGGTGGATCGGTCGGTGGTCACGGCCGGGGCAGCATAGCGGCTGACCGCACGCCGCTCAATGCGGAGCCGCGCGCTCACCGCGAGGTGAACAGGCTGTCCGCCAGCGCCTCCCCGAGGCGGACCTCGTGAGCGGTGTAGGAGGCGAGCAGCCTCCCCGCGCCGTAGCGCTGCTCGTAGTGGGGCCACTGCACGCCGCCCTCGGGGCGGTACTCGCGGAAGCGCCGCTGGACGACGTTCACGCGCCCGCCCGGCAGCCGCTCCTCGTTGGCCGCGCCCAGCAGCAGGCCGGTCTTGGGGTCCAGGTAGAGCCGGCGCAGGTTGCGGTCGGGGTCCACCACGGTCAGCACGTCGGCCGGCTGCCCGAAGAAGACCTCCGGGCCGGCCAGCGCGGGGCGCGCGCCCGGCCGCGCGGCCCCGAGCAGCAGGTTCGCGGGGTCGCTGAGGTAGCCGAAGCGCATCTCCCGCACCTTGATGCTGTCCGCGACCGCCAGCGAGTCGTTCTCGCGCACCCACGCCTGCAACCCGTTCAGCACCTGGACCGAACGGAAGGTCCCGAACGTGGTGAAGTCGAGCTGGGTGCGCATCCGGAAATCGCCGCGGCGCCACTGCTCCCAGCGCGCCGGCACCCCCCCGCCCGGGCCGGCGATCACCATGCGCCCGATCACGTGGGCGTCGAGCGCGCGGCGCAGGGCCTGCTCCCCTCCGTGCGCCGCGATGGCGCGGGCCACCCGCCGGCGCGCCTCGGCCTCCTGCTCGGGCGTCGCCCGGCCGGAATCGG
>JBBIHL010000516.1:0-1285 GCA_037447075.1 Candidatus Eiseniibacteriota bacterium
CCCTCGACGAGGCTCGGGGTGCCCTGAGCGGAGTCGAAGGGCAGCCCTGCCCCGCGGGCAGCCCTGAAGGGCTGCGCTACATCTGCGGCGGAAGCGGTGTAGCGCAGGGCTTCACCCCTCGACGAGGCTCGGGGTGCCCTGAGCGGAGTCGAAGGGCAGCCCTGCCCCGCGGGCAGCCCTGAAGGGCTGCGCTACATCTGCGGCGGAAGCGGTGTAGCGCAGGGCTTCACCCCTCGACGAGGCTCGGGGTGCCCTGAGCGCAGTCGAAGGGCAGGCCTGCCCCCGGGCAGCCCTAAAGGCCTGCGCTACATCACGTTACAACCACCGGCATTCTATCCGTCGGCCTCGGGTGTTTTTCCCCTTCCGTCTCGGATCTCTTGCCCGCAGCCGTCGGGATGACGCCCGATTGTTGGATTTGGGGCTCGGGCGTAGATTGCACATAGGCAAGCGGCGAGAAGCCGACGACAGTGAGGAGGCGGACAATGTTCAAGCATACAGGCGGCGAGACGGTTCGGCAGGGGTTCTACTGGAACGCGGACAAGTGGGCGGTGACGCTCGTCCAGCACCAGGGCGGCACGCTGCCCGGCGAGGCGACCGAGCGCTACGCCAAGGTGCCCGTGTTCGCGATGCTGCTGGTCGCGCCGATCATGGGCGCGCTCTACGTGCTCTTCCTGCCCTGCATCGGGGTAGCGATGGTGCTCGACTACGCGGCGCGCCGCGTGGCCGCCGCGATCAAGGATGGCGCGCTGGCGCTGCTCGCCTCGATCGCGCCGCAGTGGAGGCCCGGCGAGGCCTACCTGGCCGAGCGCAAGCGCAGGAAGGCCGCGAAGAAGGCGAAGGAGACGGAGAAGAAGGACGAAACGAAGTAGCTGCCAGCTACCAGGCTGCCAGCTGCCGGCTACCAGATGCTGGAAGCTGGAAGCCGGAAGCTGGAAGCTCTATTCGACGCGAATGACGCCCATGCGAAGCGCGAATCGGATGAGATCGGTTCGGCTGTGGAGGTTGAGCTTCTCCATCACGTGCTCGCGATGGGACATGGCGGTCTTCACGCTGATGTCGAGCAGTTCCGCCACCTCCTTGTTGCTCCGCCCTTCTGCGATCAACTTGAGGACCTGCTTTTCGCGATCGGTCAGCGACTCGTAGGGGTCGGCGGCGGGCGCCGCCGCCGGCTCCTCCGACTCGCGGATCGCCTCGCGCGCGACCTCCGGGTCCAGCACCAGCCCGCCCTTCGCGGCCGCGCGCACGGCGGCCACCAGCTCCGAGCCGGCCGCCTTCTTCAGCACGT
>JBBIHL010000516.1:1310-2297 GCA_037447075.1 Candidatus Eiseniibacteriota bacterium
GTAACCCGACACGCCCAGCTTCAGGAAGCGCCGCACGTACTCGCGATCCTCGTACTGCGTGAGGACGAGCACCTTGACGTCGGGCATCTCCTTGCGTATCTGGAGCGTCGCCTCGAGCCCGCCCAGGCCCGGCATGTTGACGTCCATCAGGACCAGATCCGGCCGCAGCCGGCGGCAAGCCTCGATCGCCGCGGTCCCGTCCGCCGCCTCCCCAACGACCTCGATGTCGTGGGCGTCGCCGAGCAGCGCCTTGACGCCGTCCCGCACGATGGCGTGGTCGTCCGCGATGAGCACCCGGATCCTAGCCACGAGCCACCTCCTGCGGGAGCGGCACCCGCACCGACACGTGCGTGCCGCGCCCCGGCGCCGAGTCGATCTTCACCGACCCGCCCAACAGCTCCACCCGCTCCCGCATCCCGAGCAACCCGAGCCCGCGCTGCGTGTCCGGCGAGGTCGCGATCTCGCCGGGGTCGAATCCCGCGCCGTCGTCCTCGATGTCGATCAGGAGATCGCCGCCCGACGGCTCGCACTCGATGAGCACCGTCTCCGCACGGGCGTGCTTGACGATGTTCGTGATGGCCTCCTGCACCACGCGGAAGACCGCGATCTCGAACTCCGGCCGGAACCGCTCGTCGATATCCGCGCACTCGCAGCGCACCGAGATGCCGGCGGGCTTGAGGTAGCGCTCGGCGTACCACCGAATCGCCGGCATCAGGCCCAGGTCGTCCAGGACCGAAGGGCGCAGGTCGTGCATCAGGCGGTGCAGTTCGTCGATCGCCCTGCGGGAGAGGGCCTTGGCCTCCCGCAGGCGGGCCTGCATGTGGTCGGTCTGCGCCGCGGCCAGCGCGGTTTCCAGATGCATCGCGAGCGCGCTCAGGGTCTGGCTGGTCTCGTCGTGCAGCTCGCGCGCCAGGCGCTTGCGCTCGTCCTCCTGCGCCGAGATCACCTTGTTGAGCAGCCACCCCCGCGCTTCGTCTCGTTTTCGCA
>JBBIHL010000516.1:2314-2562 GCA_037447075.1 Candidatus Eiseniibacteriota bacterium
CCAGCTCGCGCGTGCGCTCCTCGACGCGGCGCTCGAGCTCCGCGTTCGCGTGCTCGACCTCCTCGATCGACTGCTTGAGCGCGACGCGCATCGCCTCGAGCGCGTCGCCGAGCTGCCCGATCTCGCCGGTCGCCAGGGGCGGGATCGCGCGGCCCAGCTCGCCCCCGCGGATGCGCTCGGCCGCGCGCGTGAGCGCCACGAGCGGCCGCGTGAGGCTGCGAGCGGCGCCCCACGCGAAGAGGGCGCCC
>JBBIHL010000517.1:0-2555 GCA_037447075.1 Candidatus Eiseniibacteriota bacterium
GTCTGGACCTTGCGGAGCGCCTCGAAGATGCGGGTCATGGGTCCTTCCTTGCGGTGAGCGGGGCTCATCCGCGCCGGCGGCGATCGCCGAGCGTGGCCAGCACCGGGAGCTCGAGCGCCTGCTCGGCCTCGCCCGCGGTCCGCACGGTGGTGTCGAGGCTGTCCACGAAGAAGGCCAGGCCGAGGCCCACCAGCAGACTGAAGATGGGCGCCAGCGCGAGCCGCACGTAGTCGCGCGTGTTGGCGGCGGTGGCGCGCCCGGCCGGTGTGAGCAGGATGATGGTGATGTTGGAGGAAGTGGCCTGGGCGATCCGGGCCTGGTCGCTGCGCCGGGACAGCTCCTGGTAGCTGTCCTTGAGAACGGCGATGCGGCGGTCCAGCTCGGCCAGGCGGCTCTCCTTGCTGGGCAGCGACTGGAGCTGGTTGGCGATGTGGTCGAGCTCCGCCAGGACCACGCGGCGCCGCTCCTCGCTGGCCCGGACCAGAGCCGCCGCGCCCTCCAGCCGGTCCCTGACCTCCTTGGCCAGCATCTCGCGGAGGGTGGCCAGGGTCTGCTGGGCGTTGCGCACCTCGGGCGACTCGTCCACGTAGCGCTCGCGCAACTGGGCCACGCGGGTCGCCTGCTGGAGAATCTGCCGCTTGAGCTCGGCCAGGGCGTTGTCCGCGACGGTGGGCTGTCCGGGGCTCACCGCCAGCTCGGCGTCCGGGTCCAGGCTCATGCGGCGCATGGTCTCGAAGGTGGTGCGCTGGGCGGCCAGGTCGGCCTCGACCTCGGTGAGGCGCTGGCGCAGCGCCTGCTGCTGGGAGAGCAGGGCCCCGCTCTGCTGGTTGGGGTTCACCGCGTTGGCGGTGGTGGCGAACTGGCGGCGCTCCTCCTCCAGGCGCGCCAGCTCCCCGGTGGTCTTCTGGAGCTCGGTGCGGAAGAAGTCGGCCGGATAGGCCAGCCGGTAGGTCTCGTTGCGGTACTCGATGTAGGCCCGCACCATGGCGTCGGCCACCAGCTGGGCGGTGCGGGGGTCGCGGTCCGAGTAGCCGATCAGGATCACGTTGCTCTCGCCCACCACCTCGGCCCCCACCATCTTGCCGTCAATGCGCGGCGCCCCCGCGCCCCGCTCGCGCGCCAGGATCTTCTCCGCCCGCTCGATCACGGCCAGGCTCTGGATCACCTGCACCTCGGACGCCAGGTCCTCCTCCCACTGCAGGTAGCGCCGGCCCGACTCGAGCAGGCTCTCCTTCTCCCCGCGCTTGACCAGCACCCGACCGGCGGACTGGTAGTAGACCGGCCGCGAGAACGCGACCACCAGGATGGTGACCGTGGTGGTGACGAAGAGGCCCAGGATCAGGGCGCGGCGCCGGAAGACCACGGCGAGGAACTCGCGGGCGGTGGTCTGGCGCGCGGGCGCGGCGAACGGGGCGTCTTTCACGTCGGGCTCCTAGCGGCGCGTGGCCGTCACCACGAACACGCGGTCCAGGTTGAACAGCTGCCACCCGACCAGGGCGGTGGCGAGGATCTGTCCCTGCTCGGCGAAGAACTGCCGGGTGAAGAGGTTGATGTTCCCGATGGCCGAGCGCGGCACGAAGACGATGTCGGAGCGGGAGAGCAGGAAGTCCTGGTCGAGCCGCGCCCCCTTGAGCATGCGGTCCACGGGCACCCGCGCCACCTTGACGTCGCCCTGGCCCTCGCGGTGGAACACGAGCACGCTGTTGCGCGCCGCGTCGTCCTTGAAGCCGCCGGCCGCGGCGATGGCCTGGACCACGCTGATGCTGCCCTCGATGGGGTACGACCTGGGGAACTGGACCTGCCCCAGGACGTGCACCTGGCTGGCGGCGGCCTTGGTGAGGGTGATGGTGAGGTTGGGCTCGCGCCGCTGGGTGGCGAGCAGCGAGGTCACCACCGAGTCCAGCTCGGTCACCGTGCGCCCGGCGGCCACCACGTCGCCCACCGGGAAGACGCTGATGCGCCCGTCGGGACGCACCTTCTGCTCGATGAACTCGCTGCGCCCCTCGAGCGGGTTGTAGCCGAAGTCCAGCCGCAGCTCGTCGCCCGCGGCGATGCGGTATTCCGCCACCTGGCTCCAGTCCACCGGGGGCTCGGGCGCGAGCTCGGCGCCAACCGGGACGGCCACCGCCAGCAGGCCCGCGGCCCAGAAAGCCGCGCGCCCGCCGCCGGACCGCCTGCCACGCTGCGCCATGCCGAATCCCCCAGGAACGCGAACGGCCCCGGCTCCCCGAACGCCGTTCACGGCATGGGAGCCGGGGCCATTCCCCGGCGAGCCGGAGCGACGCGACGCAGTGAGGATCGGGGGGAGCGGGACCAGGCCCGCGCGCTCACTCTAGGTTGACCGACCCATCGGCTGGGGTAGAAGCCTCATCCCCCGGCCGGCTGCCTTAGCAAGGTGCGCCTCGACTCTCCTTCGCCCGCACGGGCCGCCGCACACAACTCAAGGCGCGAACAGCATTGGAGTATATGCTCGGGCGAAAGCAGCTGTCAACCGCCGCAGGCGGGCGCCTGCGACCGACGGGGAGCCGCAAGGGTCGTGCCGGGGGTGGGCGGGC
>JBBIHL010000518.1:0-321 GCA_037447075.1 Candidatus Eiseniibacteriota bacterium
CGAGGTCCCGCTGCACGCCGCGCGCGAGCGGGAGCGCGGCTACAACCAGGCGGCGCTCCTGGCCGGGGCGCTCTCGCGCCGCGTGGGCGCGCCCTGTACCGGAGGTCCTGCGGCGCGTGCGCCCGACCACCACGCAGACCGCGCTCGGGCCGGCCGCGCGCGCGCGCAATCTGGCGGGTGCCTTTCACGCGTGCGAGCCGGCCTGGGTGGCCGGGCGGCGCGTGCTGCTCGTGGACGACGTCTTCACCACCGGGGCCACCCTGGCGGCGTGCGCGTCGGCCCTGCGGGCCGCCGGCGGGCGGGTGCGTTCGGCCACGGTCT
>JBBIHL010000518.1:354-2549 GCA_037447075.1 Candidatus Eiseniibacteriota bacterium
GACGGCGTGCTGCCGGCGTGGTTGTGGGCTGGCGGCCTCGCTCTGGCCGCGATGGCGCTGCTGTGGAGCGTCGCGGCCTCCCGGGGGGCATCGCCCCAGGCCCTGGCCTACCGGGCCGCGCTGGGCGCGCTCATGCTGGCCGCCATGTCGGTCCCGCTCGGTCCGCTGGGCTACCATCTGAGCCTGCTGGGGGTGGTGGGCGTGCTGCTGGGGCCCGCGGCGTCCTTCCAGGTGGTGGCGGTGGTGAGCGGCACGCTCGCCCTGTTCGGCCACGGGGGACTCACCGTGGTGGGGCTCAATGCCCTGGTGATGGGCGCCGGCGCCGCCGTGGCCCGGCCCGCCTATGCGGCGCTGGAGGGGAAGCTCCCGGCGGGAAGCCGAGGCGCGATCGCCACGGTGGCCGGTCAGCTCGTCTCCGGCGCGCTGCTGCTGGCCCTGGTGGCGCCGTCGCCGGGTCCGGGGCACGCCGAGGGCGTGCGACCCCTGGCCCAAAGCGGAGGCATCTTCGCGGCCCTCGGCCTTCCGTTGTGGCTCGCGGGGGTGGCGCTGGAGGCGGGAGTGGCGTACGGTGTGGTCCGGTTCCTGGAGCGGGTGCGTCCAGGCTTGCTCCCGGCGCGGACGGAGGCGCCCTCGTGACCGGTACGCTTTCCTACATGGACTACCTCGCCAGCTCCGGCCGCACCCCCTGGCATCGCGCCAGCGCCCTCTCCAAGATGGCGCTGCTGGGGGCGCTGATCGCGGCGGTGCTGGCCGCGCGCTCCCCCGCCGGGGTGGGTGCCCTGTTCGGCCTGGCCTGGCTTCTCGCGCTCACCGCGCGCCTGCCGCTGCGGGTGGCCGCGGCCGCCATCGGCTACCCCCTGGTGTTCTCCGCGCTCTACGCGCTCTCCCACCTGGACGGCACCTGGGGCACGCCGCTGGCCACCGTGCTGCGGGCGCTCACCGCGTGCCTGGGCGCGGTGTGGCTGGTGGCCACCACGCCCTATCCGGACCTCTTCGCTCCCCTCGCGCGCGCCCTGCCGCGCCCGGTGGGGGATGGCCTCTTCCTCACCTATCGGGCCTTCTTCGCGCTCCTGACCCGGGCCGAGCACCTGTGGCGGGCGCTGCGCCTGCGGGGCGGGTCGCTGCGCGCGCCCCGGGTGGTCGGCGAGGGGCTCGGCACGCTGGTGCTGCACAGCTTCGAGCGCAGCGAGCGGCTCTACGGCGCGATGCGGCTGCGCGGCCATGGCGGCCGGGTGTGCGGCTGCCGCCACTTCGCCGAGTGGACCGCCGCGGACCTCCTGCCCGCCGCGCTCGCCCTGCTGCTGCTGGCGGGCGCGTGGGCCGGGTGGACGCTCCGGTGAGCACCGCCCCGGCACCGGCGATCCGTCCGCCGCAGGAGGCGGTGCGCGTCTCCTGCGTGCGGCACGTCTACCCGGACCGCACGCAGGTCCACCTGTGCGGGCTGGACTTCGTGGTGCAGCGCGGAGAGCGCGTGGTCATCCTCGGTCCCAACGGCTGCGGCAAGACCACGCTGCTCTCGCACATCCTGGGGCTGCTCGAGCCGCAGGAGGGCGAGGTGCGCGTCTTCGGGCTCGACCCGGCGCGGCAGTTCGACCGTCTGCGCGAGCGGCTGGGCGTCCTGCTCCAGAACGTGGACGAGCAGATCATCGCGCCCACGGTCTGGGACGACGTCTCGTTCTCCCCGCGCAACTACGGCTACCCCGAGGCCGAAGTGGCGCGCCGCGTGGACTTGGTGCTGGAGGACGTGGGCATCGCGCATCTCAAGCACAAGGTGTGTCACTATCTCTCGGGGGGCGAGAAGCGCAAGGTGGCCCTGGCCGGGGCGCTGGTGCTGCAGCCCGAGCTGCTGGTGCTGGACGAGCCCTTCGAGGGCCTGGACCCGCGCTCGCGCGCCGAGCTGGTGCAGATCCTCAACAGGCTGCACCGCGAGCGCGGCGTGACCCTGGTGATGGCGACCCACGACGTCAACATGGTGCCGGCCATGGCGGACTTCGTCTACGTGCTGGCCGGGGGGGGCGAAATCATCCTGCGCGGCACGCCGGCCGAGATCTTCCACGATCCCGGGCGGCTGCGCCGCAGCAACGTGGAGGCCCCGGTGCTCTCCGAGCTGTTCCAGCGCCTGGAGGAGATGGGGCTGGGGCTGGGGCGCCCGCTGGACGTGGAGGAGGCCGCGCGCGCCCTGGCCGCGTGGGCCG
>JBBIHL010000519.1:0-2524 GCA_037447075.1 Candidatus Eiseniibacteriota bacterium
GTCGGCGGCGCGAGCCGGGCGTGGAGCGACTGGCGGATCGGATCGTGGGGCGCCAGCGACGGGGCGGCCACGGCGACGAGCCCGAGGAGGAACACGAACGCGGCGCCCGCGAGCGCCAGCCAGGCCGCGCGGCGCCCGCGCGGCTCCAGGCGGGCACGCACGGCCAGGGCGGCGCCCATCACCGCTTCCCGCCGCGCCGGGAGGCGACCGGACGGCGCATCCCGTCGCGGGCCCGTCGGGACTGGAGCGCGCGGTGCACGGAGCGACGCAGGCGCTCGATCGGGAAGGGCTTGGGCAGGCAATCCGAGACGCCCGCGTCGTGGAGCTGGCTCACCGCCTCGGGCGTTCCGTAGGCGGTCACCACGATGACGGGCGGCGAGGCGCGGCGCCGCCGCATGCGGCGGGCCAGCTCGAGCCCGCTCATGCCGGGCAGCTCCAGGTCGGTGATGATCAGGTCGGAGCGCGAGTGCTTGAGCCAGGCGAGCGCCTCCTCGGCGCGCGCGAACGTGTCGATGGTGAAGCCGTCGTCCGAGAGCCCCTCGGCCAGCGCCCACGACGTGCTGGGCTCGTCTTCGACGATGAGGATGTGCGGCATGCTCGCAGCGCTCCGCTGTGGATGGGATTGCGGCCGCGGGCGCTTTTGCAGGGCGTGTGCCAGCTAAGTCTTTGGCGCTGCGCGCGGGCGGAAAGCCCGCGCCGGGGCCCCGGCCACCGGCCCCGGGGCCCGCCGCCGGGGGACGATTACCGCTTGCCGGCCGGGCAGTTGAGGGGTGCGGGACGGGTCGCGTCGGGCGCGGCGCGGTCCGCCCGCGAGGGAGCGCTCAACCTGCAAGCAGCCGGTGCACGATGCACGGTCCTGCTCAAGGCCGAGCCGCTCCCGGGCGGGGGCGTGTCGGCTTTTGGCCGCTCAGCCCTCGGCGGCGCCGTCCGCGGTATCGTCGCCCAGCGCGTATTCCTTGAGCTTGGTGCGCAGGGTCTGCCGCGAGATCCCCAGCAGCTGCGCGGCGCGCGTCTTGTTCCCCTGGCAGCAGGCCAGCGCGTGCTCGATGGCCAGCTTCTCCACCTCGGCGAGGGGTCGCACCTCGCCCGGGGGGAAGGGCGCGAGCGGGGCGGCGGGGCGGCCGCCCTGCAGCTCGGTGGGCAGGTGCTCGGGCAGGATCTCGTCCTCGCTCTCCAGCAGCAGCACCCGCTCGAGCACGTTGCGCAGCTCGCGCACGTTGCCCGGCCACGCGTAGGCGGCCAGGCGGCGCAGGGCCTCCGGGTGCACGCGCGCCGGCGGTCGTCCCAGGTCCCGGCAGAAGTGGGCCACGAAGTGGTCGATGAGGACGCGCAGGTCCTCGGGACGCTGGCGCAGCGGCGGGATCTCGATGGGGATCACGTTGAGGCGGAAGTAGAGGTCCTCCCGGAAGGACTTCTCCTGGACCGCCGCCGCCAGGTCGCGGTTGGTGGCCGCCACCACGCGCGTATCCACCACGATGTCCACCGTCCCTCCCACTCGGCGGAAGCGCTTGCTCTCGAGCACGCGCAGCAGCTTCGATTGCAGGGACGGATCGAGCTCGCCGATCTCGTCGAGGAACAGCGTCCCCCCCGAGGCCAGCTCGAACATGCCCTTCTTGGACCGCCGCGCGTCCGTGAAGGCGCCCTTCTCGAAGCCGAACAGCTCGCTCTCCAGCAGGTTCTCCGGCAGCGCACTGCAGTTGATCTCGACGAAAGGACCCTCGGCGCGCGGGCTCTGCTGGTGGAGGTAGCGGGCGATCAGCTCCTTCCCCACTCCGGTCTCCCCGCGCAGCAGCACCGTCGCGGTGCTGCTGCGCGCGGCCTTGGCCACGCGCTGGAGGACGCCGCGCAGCTCGGCACTCTCTCCCAGGATGGGCTGCACCGCGTGCTGCTGGGCGCGCAGGCGCTCGATCTCCTGGCGCTGGCGCGAGTCGCGCAGCGCGTTGCGCAGCGTGACCCCGACGTTCTCCAGGTCCAGGTCGCCTCGCTTCGGAATCCAGGTGTAAGCGCCCAGCTTGTTGGTGGCTTCCAGGGCGTGGTGGATCTCGCCGTGCGCGCTGATCATCACCACCGGCAGCAGCGGGTCCTCCTCGCGGATCTTGCGGAGCACCTGGAGGCCGTCCACATCTCCCAGGCGCAGGTCGAGCAGCACCACGTCCACCGCCTGCTCGCGCACCAGCGCCAGCCCCTCCCGGCCCGAGTAGGCGTCGAGCACGTGGTAGCCCACCTCACGCGCCCACTCCCCGATGCTCATGTGGAGCGAGCGCTCGTCGTCAACGATGAGCAGCGTGGTGGCGGTGTCCATCTGCGTGGCGCTTTCGCCTTTCGCCATGGCGCTTCTCCAGGGGGAAGTTGAGCAGGACGGTGGTCCCGCGGCCCTCGCGGCTGGCGATCTCGATCGAGCCGCCGTGCTCCTGCATGATGGTCTGGGAGATCGCCAGCCCCAGCCCGGTGCCCTGCGGCTTGGTGGTGAAGAACGGAGCGAAGAGCTTGGGCAGCAGGTGGCGCGGGATGCCGCGGCCCGTGT
>JBBIHL010000520.1:0-2523 GCA_037447075.1 Candidatus Eiseniibacteriota bacterium
CCCGCGCCGGCGGCGGGGCGAGCCCGGCGGCGACCAGCAGCAGGGCGACGGCGCGGCTCATGCGCGGCGCGGGAGGCGCGCTACCCCGCGCCCACCTCGCGCTTGAGGCGGGCGGCGTACTTGCGGCGCAGCTTCGCCACCTTGGGCGCGATGGTGGCCTGGCAGTAGGGCTGCTCGGGGTTCTGCCGGAAGTAGCCCTGATGGTAATCCTCCGCCGGGTAGAACCGCGTCGCCGGCTCCAGCTGGGTCACGATGGGCCGGTCGAAGACCCGCTCCCGGGTGAGCTCCGCGATCACCGCCTCGGCGGCGGCCTTCTGCTCCTGGGAGTGGAAGAAGATGGCCGAGCGGTACTGGGTGCCCACGTCGGCGCCCTGGCGGTTGGGGGTGGTGGGGTCGTGGAAGGCGAAGAAGACCTCGAGCAGGTCGCGGTAGGAGATCACCGCCGGGTCGAAGGTGACCTGCACCGCCTCGGCGTGCCCGGTGGCGTCGTTGCAGACCTCCCGGTAGGTCGGGTTCGGTGCCTGCCCGCCGGTGTAGCCGGAGACCACCCGCTCCACGCCTTCCAGATTCTCGAACACTGCCTCCACGCACCAGAAGCAACCTCCGGCCAGCGTCGCCATCTCCAGTCGTCGGCTCTCCATGGGTCTCCTTCCGGGTGAGGGTGAGATGGTGGCCAGCCACCAGGCACCATACGGCTACAGCCTCGTGCGGCTCAAGCGAGCCCAGGAGCCTGCGACCCCTCGATGCTCGAGCCGATGCTACACTGCCGCCGTGGTCTTCTCACGGGACACCAGCCTCGAGGCGGAGCGCCTGCTCGTCCAGCTCCTGCGCCGCAAGTCGCTCGGCGAGAAGCTCGCGATGATCGACGGCGCGTTCGCGACCGGCCGGATGCTCGCGCTGTCCGGCATCCGGTGGCGACACCCGGGGGCAGACCCGGCCACGATCGAGCGCGAGTTCTACCGCCTGATGCTCGGGGAAGAGCTCGGTGACCGGGTGCTTGCGGCCAAGCGCGCCCGCGCAGCCGAGTGACGGCGCGGGCCGGACCCGGGCCCTCCGCCGGCCTGATCGCCCCTCTGCCCCCTACGGGTACAGCTTCATCCGCTCCAGCAGGTCCCGGAACCGAGGCTCGCCGCGCAGCCCGTCCAGGCG
Source organism: Candidatus Eiseniibacteriota bacterium (assembly GCA_037447075.1). Classification (GTDB taxonomy): domain Bacteria; phylum Eisenbacteria; class RBG-16-71-46; order RBG-16-71-46; family RBG-16-71-46; genus JBBIHL01. Next base: position 1,150 of record JBBIHL010000520.1, read on the forward strand.
CGGGTGCACCTTGAGCCACACCAGCGTGCCGTCGCGCTGGGCGTAGGCGCGCTCCAGCCAGTCCAGGGCGCGCGCGTTCTCGCCGATCACGGCGAAGTAGGACGCCACACCCCAGGGCGAGACGAACTGCGTCTCGGAGAGCTTCAACACCTCGGCCATCACCGCGTCCGCCTCGGCCCGCCGGCCGGCCCGCCAGTAGTAGATCGCCAGGCCCGTGGACAGCCGCGGCTCGTGCTGGGGCTGGGCCTTCAGGAACTCGTCGAGGGCCTCTACATGGCGCCCGACGTGCTCCAGCGAGCGCGCCAGGTCGGTGTGCGCCGCCCCGAAGGTGGGATCCAGCTCCAGGCACCTGCGGTAGTAGTGCATGGAGCGCTCGTACTCGCGGGCGTAGAACATCACGTCCCCCACCGCGGTGTGCAGGACCAGCGACTGGGGATCCAGCTCCAGGGAGCGCTCGGCCTCGGCGATCGCTTCCCGGTGCCGGCCCAGGCCCGAGAGGAAGTTCGCGTAGCGTGCCCGGCCGAAGGCGTAGCCGGGATTGAGCTCGAGCGCTCGCAGGAAACCGCGCTCGGTCGCCGGCCAGTCCCAGTCGTGGAAGCGGGCCACGTAGGCGAGGGTCGCGTGGAGCTCGGCGTGGCCGTCGTCCAGCGCCAGTCCCCGAAGCGCCGCCTCGCGCGCCTTGGAGTAGCCCTCGCCGGGAGGCAGGACGTTGGTGTTGGCGAGCGACTCGTAGCTGTCCGCCAGGCCGCCCCAGGCGAGCGCGTAGCTGGGGTCCGCGGCGAGCGCTTCCTGGTAGCACGCCAGGCTCTCCTTGAAGGACTCGGTGCTCCAGCGGTTCCACAGGGCCCGGCCCTTGAGGTAGGCCAGGTGCGCCGCGGGATTCACCCGGGCGGAGCGGGAAAGCCGCGAGCGCTCCTCGGGGGTGACCTGGATCTTGATCTCCTCGGCGATCGCGCGCGCCACCTCGCCCTGCAGCGCCAGGATGTCGGTGAGGTCGCGCTCGTAGCTGCGCGCCCACAGGCTGCGGTCGCTGGCGGCCTCCACCAGCTGCACCGTGATGCGCACGCGGTCGCCCGCGCGCAGGGCGGAGCCTTCCACGATGCCGTCCACCCGCAGCTCCCGGGCGATCTCGGGCAGGGGCTTGGCGGCCCCCTTGTAGCGCATGGCCGAGGTGCGCGAGATGACGCGCAGCGCGCCGATCTGCGCCAGGTCGGCGATCAGGGCGTCGGTCATGCCGTCCACGAAGAACTCCTGCGCGGGGTCGCCCGAGCGGTTCTCCAGCGGCAGCACCGCCAGGGAGCGGATGCGGCCGCCGGGCTCCGGCGGGGCGCCGCCGAGCGCGGACCCGGCGCCGGTCGCCTGGTCGGTCGCGGC
>JBBIHL010000521.1:0-2520 GCA_037447075.1 Candidatus Eiseniibacteriota bacterium
CGACTACCTGGCGGCGCTGCAGCGCGGCGGCGAGGTGCGGGACGAGGACGTGGAGGTGGAGTAGGCGGGGCCCGGGGGCGCCTCACCGCACGATCGCCACCCTTCTGCGCAGCACCCGGCCGTCCACCTCGACGCGCACGTAGTAGACCCCCGCCGGCACGAGCCGGCCCCCGCCGTCGCGGCCGTCCCAGACGATCTCGCGCCGGCCGGCGCCCACCCGGGCGTCGAGCAGCGACCTCATCACGCCCCCGCTTGCACTGAACACCGGGACGCGCACGTGTCCCGGGCTCGGGAGGAAGGCGTCGAGGGCGACCGTCCCGGCCGTGGGGTTGGGCCGTGGTTGGCCCAGGTGCAAGGCCGCCGGCAACGCGTGGCCACCACGAGCTGGGTGGCGCCGGGCGGGAGCGCCACCTGGCCCGTGAGGCCCGGCGTGGCGCCCAGCAGCCAGCCGTTGGCGTCCTGCAGGGTCCAGCCGTAGAGCCCATCGGCGTTGCCCGTGTTCTCGACGCTGAATGCGAGCTGCACGGTGGCGCCGCCGGCGGCCCCCACCGGCGCGGGGCAGCCCGCCGCGTGCTCCGGCCGGGCGGCCTCGGCGAACACACGTCGGCGTCGCCCAGGCGCGCGTCGGCCCAGCACGGGTAGAGCGTAGCGCCCTCGCTGGCGATGCCCTGGTAGTCGCCCTGGTTGTTGATGCCACAGGAGAGCGCGGGCCAGAAGGAGCGCGCGTCGCTCACGCGGCGGTTGGGGCCCCAGGTGACCCCACCGTCGCCCGAGGAGACCACGTACTCGTACGACTCCGCCCCGCACCCCGGGTCGTCGCGGAAGTCGTGCCAGAAGCAGTGCACGGCGCCGGTGCCGTCCACGGTGAGCTCGGGGTAGGCGCCGTCGAACCAGGGGTCGTCGTCGTTGAGCCGCTGCGGCGTGCTCCAGGTTGTGCCGTCGTCGGAGTAGCTCGCGAACCGGTCGCGGTGGTCGCGGGCGCGCTCGCCGGGCGTGGGGGTGTCGAAGGCGGTGGCGACAGCGTAGGCGCAGGGCAGCGTGCCCGAGGCGTAGCTCAAGCGCAGGTAGTAGGTGCCGGTGGCGGGCAGGGTGAAGCCGAAGGCCGGGCGAGCGCCCTGGCGGTAGGCGAGGAAGCGCAGGCTGCCGAAGCTCGTGGTGTCGGCCGCGCACACCAGGCGCTGGTTCAGGGTGGCGCCCGAGCTGTTCGCATAGACGAAGACGAGCACGGTCTGCCCCCGCATCCCCGTGAAGCGGAAGTAGTCCACGTCGCCGGCCCCGGCGAGCGTGCCGGTCAGCATGTCGCCCATCGCGAAGGGGGTCGCCGAGGCGAAGAACCCGTTGTTCTCGGCCTCGGCCACCGGGCCGGTCTGCGGCAGGGGGGCGTCCACGAAGTTCACGCTCTCGTCCCAGGCCACGTAGAGGCGCCCGCGGTGGGGGCCGCCGCTCGCGTCCGCCGCCGCCGAGGGCAGGGTCACCGCGCGCGGCCGCAGGAAGCCGGGCGAGCCGCTGTAGAAGTTGTCAATGAGGTCGGCCACGGTGCGCTGCGGGCCGAAGCTCACGCCGAAGTCGTCCGAGCGCCGGATGCGCAGGTGGCAGAGCGGGAAGCTCACCGGGTCGAACTCGTACCACACCACGTAGACCTCGCCCTGCGGGCCGATCACGATGCGCGAGCCCTGGACGTTGTCGTCGCCCGAGGGGTCGTTGAGCGCCAGCGGGGCGCTCCAGGTGACGCCGCGGTCGGTGGAGCGGATGAACTCGATGCGCTGGTTGCCGCCGGTGGTGAACAGGTTGCGGAAGTTGGAGTAGCTCACGTAGACGTTGCCGCTCACCGAATCCGCGGCGAGCCATTCCTTGTCGAGGAAGTCCGGGTCCTGGGCAGTGCCGCCCCCGGTGATGACCTTGGCCACGTGCTCGAACACCAGCGAGCCGCCGGCGAAGCGAGCGCGCGCCACGCCCAGCCCCGAGAGCGGGTTGAAGAGGTTCCCGACCGGATCCTCGACCACGCCCGCCACGTAGAAGGCGCCGCGCTTGCGGTCCACGGTGCACACCGGGTCGGCGTACCAGCGCCCGCCGGTGGGGGGCGCGGGCATCCCCCCGCCGTCCACCCAGCTCGCACCCCCGTCGGTAGAGAAGCCGTACCCCATGATGGCGCTCCCGGGAGGGCACAGGCCGTAGCTGTCGTTCCAGCTGGCGACCAGGAAGCCGCCCCAGGCGGCGATGCTGGTCTCGGACTGGGAGTGCGGCACGAAGCTGCAGAGCGGCCCGGCATCGCAGGGCAGGTCGCCGCTCTTGTCGTTCACCTGGACGTCGCCCGCGAGGGCGGGGCTTGCGGGCGTCGCTCGTGACGGAGCGGCGCCGATGCGCGCGCGCTCGGCTTCGAGCTGCGGGTCGGGCAGCTCCAGCCCCCAGCGCTCGGCAAAGGCCGCAAGTCGGCGATCGCCCGCGCTCCATCGCTCCCGCGCCGCGCGCAGAATGGCGGCCGAGGGGGCGGCGCCGCCCGTCGCCCCGGGGCGCAGGAGG
>JBBIHL010000522.1:0-2502 GCA_037447075.1 Candidatus Eiseniibacteriota bacterium
GCCCGGCAGGGTGGCCAGCGCCAGGTCGTAGGTCACGGCCGCCCCGGCCAGGTCGCCGCCCAGCTCCAGCTCGGCCGCCTTGTCCCGCAGGCAGGCCGCCTCCAGCGCCGCGCGCCTGGGGTGGTCCGGCGCCAGCGTGGCCACGGCGGCCAGCGCCTCCAGGGCGCGCGCCCACTGGCCCTTGGCCCGGGCCTGGGAGGCCTGCTCGAGGAGGCCCTCCACCTGCTCCCCCTGGCGGGCGCGGAAGGCCTCGGCCAGCTTGCGCTGCAGCGCCTCGTCTTCCGCCTGACGGGCCGCCACCCGGCTCTCGTCCACGCTGGGGCCGATCAGGAACGAGAGCCCCACCCGGTGCTCGGTGGCGATCGGGTTTTCCTGGAGCGCGTAGTCCACGGCGAGGTCCCGCCAGCGGATGCCGGTGCCCGCGCTGAACGAGCCGCCGTCGAGGCCGGCGCGCAGGGCGAGCATGGAGAAGGGCCGGCACTCCAGCCCGGCCCGCAGGCGCGCGCCCACGTTGCGCACCTTCTCCACGTCCACCTCGGCGAGCACGCTGCTCTGATGTCCCCAGGGGATGCGGTAGGCCATGCCGGTGCGCAGCGCGGTGGGGTCCGCGACGCTCTCGCGGTCCAGGCGCAGCGACGGGGCCACCAGGTTGCGCGCCGCCAGAGCCCAGGTCCACTCGCCCGACCACGGCGCGGTCCGGCCCAGCGCGCGCGCCGGCTCCACCGTCACCCCCAGGTCCACGCCCAGCCCGCTCGCGGAGAGCCCCGCCAGGCTCTGGCGCTGGAGCTTCACGGCGGCGCCGGCGCTCCAGGCCGGGCCCAGGGCGCGGCCGTAGCCCAGCGCCGCCTCGATCTCCGAGTCCTCGGCCGAGCCCAGCAGCACGTTGGCGGGATCCCGCTGCTCGATGCCGCCCACGCCGAAGTGGCGGAACACCAGGCTGGCGGCCCCCCAGCGCCAGCTGGGAAGCACCACCGACGCGTACTCCTCGCGGAACCCCAGCCCCAGGTCGCCGGACTGCGACGCCTGGAACTCCGCGCGCCGCACGCGGCCCAGGCCCGCCGGGTTCCACAGCAGGGAGCTGGCGTCGTCGGCGGCCGCGACGAACGCCGAGCCCATGGCCAGCGCCCGGTTGCCGGCCCCGAAGCCGAAGACCGACTGCGTGCCCTGGTCGTCGGCGGCCCGGCCTGGCGACGGAGCCAGCGCCAGCGCCAGGAGGCAGCCGCAGAGGCGGCGGACCCTCATCGGACCACCGCCACCTTGCGCAGCACCCGCTCGGCGGAGCCGTCGGCGTAGCGCACGCTCAGCTCGGCCACGTAGACGCCGTTGAAGACCGGCTCGCCCCGGCCGTTCCGCCCGTCCCAGCGATCGGCCTGCTGCAAGCCCGCCATGCGGGGCGCGTCGGCGAGCAGGGTGGCGACCCCGCCGCCGCGCGGCGTGAGGATGCGCAGCGAGACGCGGCCGTCGCGCGGCAGGTAGAAGGCGAACGTGGTGGTCTGCCGGCCGGCGGCGAAGGGGTTGGGGAAGTTCGAGTAGCTCGCGCCCAGCGAGAGCGCGCTGAAGCCGGCGGGCTCGGTCCACAGCGGGAAGGTCTGCGCGGGGGCGGGGCTCACCTGGATCGCGAGCAGCGCGCTGGCCGGCTGGACCACTCCCACCCCGGCCGCGTCGCAGCCCAGCCGGATGCTGGTGGTGGCAGGATCGGTGCGGGGCGCGAGCCGCAGCTCGACGGCGACCGACTGCTGCGGATTCACGGAGAGCGGAGCCGACGCCGCCAGCAGCGCGGCGGTCGAGTCGGGGGCGAGGGTCGCGCTCTGCGCCCACAGGGCGCCTCCCACCCAGGCCTCCAGGCGTGCCGCCGCCCGCCCCACCGGGATGGCCTGCCGGGATCGGTCCGCGCCGATCAGGACCAAGCGATCCACCTGGATGGCGCCGGATCCGGCCGCGCCGGGGTTGGAGAGCGTGAGCGTCCCCGCCGCCACCGGCCGCCCGTCGGCGGCGAGCATGACGGGCATGAGGCTCTGCAGGCCGGCGACCAGGTCGCGGGCCGGTGACTGGATGCGCCCCAGGCCCGTGGTCAGCGGGAGGTCCGCACCCGCCTCGGGGACCACCGTGACCCCGGCCCCGCTGTTGGCGTCGGGAGCGTGGAGGCCGGCCGCGGCCACGGTCAGCTCCAGGTATCCCACGGGCGCCGCGGCGGAGACGTCCACGCCCAGCGCCAGCCCGGCCGTGTCCCCTGCGGCCAGGAGCGGAGCCGGCAGCGGCACGGTCACCGCGCTGGCCGCGGCCGGCAGGCCGGAGAGGCTGGCGATCTCCGCCCCGTTCCACAGGACGCGCAGGCGATCCAGGTAGACCCCGGGAGCGAGCGGACGGCGCTGCTCGTCGCGGCACTCGACCGTGAGGCTGTCCACGCGGATGCGGGCCGTGCCGTAGGCCCCCGGGTGCCGCAGCGTGGCGCGCAGGGCGGCCAGGTTCGCCTGCCCCACCAGGATCGTCCCCGGCAGCAGC
>JBBIHL010000523.1:0-2501 GCA_037447075.1 Candidatus Eiseniibacteriota bacterium
GAATGGTCTGGCTCTGCTCAACCCGGCCAGCGAGCCGGCGGCAGGGCTGGCGGCGCTCGTTTCTGGTGGAGTACTACAGCGAGGGCGCCTGGCCCTGGCTCGTGGGGATGGGCTACCGGGCGGTGCGCACCGAGCGGCACAAGTACATCCACTGGACGCACCACGGCCTGGCGGAGCTCTACGACCTGGCCGCCGACCCCCACGAGATGACCAACCTGGCCGGGGACCCGGGCCACGCCGCGGTGCGCGCCGAGCTTCACGCCGAGCTGCGCCGGCTCACGGCGGACGCCTTCGGGCTGTAACCCCCCGCCGCGCCGGCCGCGCCCTCAGCGTGTCCTACGCCTCCACGGCCGAGGCCCTGCAGACCCTCCACGCCGCCCGGGCTGACGGCACCTGCCGCAACGCCTTCGGTCGCGTCACGAGTCCCGACCTGCTCATCCTCGATGACGCCGGGTTTGCCGGCCTCTCGCGCGACGCCGCCAACGAGCTCTTCCGCCTCGTCTGCGCCTGCCATCGGCTCCGCTCAACCATCGTTGTCTCGAACTTGGCGTTCAAGCGCTGGGCCGAGTTCCTGCCGTCGCCCGACCAGGCCGTCGCCATCGCCGATCGCCTGGTGGACGACGCGACCATCCTGCGCTTCACTGGCCAGCCCTACCGGCAGCCCCGCGAGATCCACGACGCTCCGCTGGACGCCGAGTAGCGCGCCGCGCACCAGAACGGCATCCCCGGCCGGCGGCCCCTCCCCGTGGGGGCGATCGCCGGCCGGTGCCGTGCCCCCATCCCGCGCGGAGCACCCGCACCAGATCTCCCAATCACGCCAGGCCCTTCGTCACCCTCATCGAGCGCACCGGAGTCGCTCCGTTCCCCCACCGGCCGTGACAGGCGCCGGGGTGTATCAATTCGGACGCAATGTCCCCGACCCGACTCGCATGGTATGCTGCGGGCTGAACGGTAAGCCATACGGTGAGCCATGGTTGAGCGGAGCCCTGGGGACGTCACGCTCTCTACCCTGGACGAGGATCTCAAGGCCGGCTTCGGCGACCTCACGCAGGAGGTCCAGACCGGCTTCAGGGACCTCACGGAGGAGGTCCAGAGCGGCTTCGCCGACCTCAAGGCTGAGATGCGCGCCGGGTTCGCCGACGTCAAAGGCGAGATGCGGACGGGCTTCGCCGACCTCAAGGCCGAAGTGCGCGACCTCAAGGCCACGCTCGTGACGGGATTCAGCCGCCTGCCGACGCGCGAGTCCAGCGAGGAAATGGTCCAGCTGCTCCGCGAGGCGAACCGGCTCCACGAGGAGCGATTCACCCGGCTCGACGTCCGCATCCGCGAGCAGCACCTGGAAAACCAGCAGGCGCTCCACGCCGTGGTCGAGGGCCAGCGCATGCTGGTCGAGGGCCAGCAGGCCCTGGTCGAGGCCCAGCGGACCCTGGTGGACCAGGTGCGGGCTCTCGCCACGCAGATCGGGGGACTTTCCGCCGACATCAAGGCGCTCATCGCGCGCCTGGATGCCCTCATCAAGAGCCGGGGCGACGGCAGCCCCTCCGCCTGAGCTCCTCGCCCCCACCACGTCTACCTCCCGGCCTCATCAGCGACCTGACGTGTCCCCGGGCGGGCCCGCGCCGATCTCCCCCACCACGCGCACCCGGACCCGGAGCGAGTTGCCGGGCAGGTACGCGATGGGCAGGTCCTCCACCTCCACCACCTGGAGCGTGCGGCGGTCGGCCCCGCCCAGCACGGCCTTGTCCTCGGCCAGGCGGCGGGCCTCGGCGATGGCCGCCTCCCGGGAGAGGTCCTGGAAGATCTGGTCGGCCTCGCCGCTCACCTGGGCGATGGCGGCCCCCACCGCGTTGGCCACCTCGCGGTGCGGGACGTGGAGCACCTCGGAGACGCCGGGCAGGCGCTCCGGCACCAGGAAGCAGCCGCCGCCCACGGCGATCAGCGGCTCCTCCCGCGCGTCGGTCTTCATCCGGTCCACGCCCTCCTCGATCATGGCGCGGATCCGTTCCAGCGCCGCCGCCACCAGTCCGCGGGGCAGGTCGGCCACCCGGCGCGGCTCGCCGAGGGCGATGAGGCCCGCCGCCACGCCCACGTCCGTGACGGTGAGGTCCGGTCCGCCGAAGACCCGCGCCCGCTGGGCATCGTCCTCGCCCTCAACGGCCTCGAGATCGGCTGGGCCACCGCGCAGAGTTTGCGCGACATGATGGGCCGCTTCCGCGCCCGCGGCAAAAAAGTCGTCGTCTATTCACAATACTACGACAACATCACCTATTACGTCGCCGCCGCCGCCGACACGATCCTCGCCCCGCCACCCGCGGCCTGGAGCGTCACCGGCCTGCGCGCCGACCTCACCTTCCTCAAAGATGCGCTGGCCCTGGCCGGCCTTCAGGCCGTTCAGGTTGGACCATGAGCCATGCTGCGTCTGAGCACCGAGCGCAGCCGTCAGCCCGAGCAAAAACACGAGAATCAGTACGGGCCTTCTCATGAAGCTCCTCCGATTGTCC
>JBBIHL010000524.1:0-2499 GCA_037447075.1 Candidatus Eiseniibacteriota bacterium
ATCGATGATGTTGCGCGCGGCGCCGAGATCCTTGCGGGCCTCGCCACCCTCCAGCCGGCGGTGGCTGCGCGCCCGGGCCACCTCGAGCGCCTCGGCCTCCATCGCCACCGCCTCGTCGAGCTTTCCCAGGTGCGCCAGGGTGAGCCCCAGGTTGTGCTTCACCACCGTCGCGGTCATGGGCACGCCCAGCCGGCTGGCGATGGCGAGCGCGTCGCGCAGCGCGGCCTCGGACTCGCGGTGGAGGCCCAGCTCGCGATAGCCGTAGCCCAGGTTCTCGCGGGTCACGCAGCAGTTCCGCAGGCTGCCGATCCGCTCGTAGTGCGCCCCGGCCGCCTCGGTGAGCCTGAGGAACTCGCTGATGTCCCCCAGGGTCAGCGCCCGGCCGGCCCGGGCGAGCAGCACCGTGCCGGCCTCGGGGTGCTGCTCGATGGGACCCTGTACGCCGGCGGTGGCGATCCACCGCAGCAGCTCGTCGGCCAGCTCGTAGCGGCCGGTCTGGGTGAGGCTCTGGGCCAGCCGCGCGCAGGCGCCGGTCTCCTCGGGAAGGGGCTCGCCGGCGGAGCGCGCGGCGCGCAGCTGGTCGGCCAGCTTCAGCATGAGGTCGTTGCGTCCCAGACTGGCCGCCGACTGGGCCGCGGCCCCGAGCGCGCGGAACCAGGCCGCGCTCCCCCGCGGCAGCAGGTCGAGCGCTTCGCTCCCGCAGCGAGCCTCCTGCTCGTGCTCGAGCCGCCACATGTGCGCCTGGGTCTGCATCAAGCGCAGCCGGCCCAGGTCCGCTCCGGCCAGCCCGCAGGCCTCGGCGCGCTCGGCGCGGGCCAGGACGCCCGCGAAGTCGTTGCCGCTCAGCGCCTGCGACGCCGATGCAAGGTACCCGCTCGCCGCGCGCGCCCGCTCGCCTCCGCGGTCGAAGTGCTCGGCCAGCACCAGGGCGTCGCCTTCGCCCGTCCGCTCCAGCCATTGGGCGGCGAGCCGGTGCCCCAGCCTGCGGTCCTCCCCGGTGAGCGACGCGTAGGCCGCCTCGCGCACCAGCGCGTGTCGGAAGCCGAACTCCGGCTGGGCGGGGAACCGGCTCTCGGCGCGCGGCGCGACCAGCTCGGCGTCGGCCAGCCGCGCCAGGTGATCCCCCACCCGCGCCGCCACCGGAGCGCCCCCCAGCAAGGCGCTCACGCCGGCGGGCCAGAAGGCCGATCCGAACACGCTCGCCGCCCGCAGCACGCGGCGCGCGTCGGGCTCCAGCCCTTCGAGCCGCGCCTGCACCATGGCCAGCACGGTCTCGGGCAGCTCGCCGCTGCGGCCCTCGGCCACCGCGCGGATCAGCTCCTCCAGGTAGAACGGGTTGCCGGCCGAGTGGGCGGCGATGCGGTCCACGACCTCCTGGCTCACGCCGGAGCCGAGGACCTCGCGCGCCAGCCGGGCGCTCGCCCGGGCCGAGAGCTCGCCCAGCCGGACCTCCTGGGCGCCCCGCTCCGCCCACAGCCTGGGGAACGTGTCGTGGACCTCCGGGCGCGCGAGCGCCAGCACCATGAACGGCTGCTCCGCCAGCCGGCGCAGGGCCGAGTCCACGAACCGCACCGAGGGCAGGTCGCCCCAGTGCAGGTCCTCGAGCACCAGGAGCAGCGGCTGGGCGTCGCACTCGGCGGCCAGCCAGTCCTCCCAGGCGTGGAGCATCTGGTCGCCCATCAGGCGCGGGTCCTGGCGCGCGGCCCGCAGCGGGGCGCTGCGCGCGTCGGGGAAGGGCACGCCGGCCAGCTCCCCGATGAAGTCGGTGATGCGCTCCAGCTCGGCGCCGGTCTGATGCCGGGCCAGGCGCGCGCGCAGCTTGTGCTGGCGCACGGCGAGCGGCTCGCCGTCCAGCACCCGCGCGGCGCGGCGGAGCATGGGGCCGAGGATGCCGAAGGGGGAACCGGAGCTCATGGGGTCGCCTCGTCCCATCCACACCGCCAGATGCGGCTCGCGCTGCCTCGCCAGCCGCAGGAACTCGTGCCGCAGGCGCGACTTGCCCATGCCCGGAGGACCGGTGACCAGCACCGCCCGCGCCCGCGGCTCGGCCAGGCACTCCTCGAGGAGCCCGTTCAACACCCCCAGCTCGCGCTCCCGGCCCACGAACCGCGTGGGCCTGCCCAGCAGCCGCCGCGCCTCCTCCACCTGCTCGCGCTCGCCGCGCAGGATGAGCCCGTCGGCGTCGCCCCCCACGTCGAAGCGCACGTCCAGCAGCCCGGCGCTCACCGGATCCAGCCGGATCGGGCACTCTCCCTCGCGCGCGCCGCCCCCCACGAGCGCCACGGCCCGGTCAATCACCTCGCCCAGGGCGAGCGGCTGCGACGGATGGGCCCGCCCGGTGGCCAGCGCGATGGGTGCCCCCGCCAGCAGCGCGCGCAAGGCGAGCGCGCAGCGGGCCGCCTGCGCCACCTGGTCGGTGGCGGCCCCGCTCCCGGACAGCGTCACCACCAGCGTGCCGTCGCCGAGCTTCTCCCACTTCCCGCCCGTGGCGTCGGCCGC
>JBBIHL010000525.1:0-2490 GCA_037447075.1 Candidatus Eiseniibacteriota bacterium
CCGCGGGGTCGGCGCGGACCGTTCCGCACGACGCACCCGCCGGGAGCGAACCGTGGATCCCCCGATCTGCCAGAAGACGGAGCTGCCGGGCGGCCTCACGCTGCTCACCGAGCGGATGCCGGACCGCCACTCGGTGTCGCTGGGCGTGTGGGTGCGCAGCGGGGCGCGCGACGAGCCCGAGGAGCTCGCGGGAGTCTCCCACTTCCTCGAGCACATGATGTTCAAAGGCACGGAGCGCCGCGACGTGCGCGCCATCGCCCAGAGCCTCGAGTCCCTGGGCGGGCACCTGGACGCCTTCACCTCGCGCGAGCAGGTGTGCTTCTATGCGCGCGTGCTTTCCGAGCACCTGTCCGAGGCCATGGACGTGCTGGCCGACATCGTGTGCCATTCCCGGCTGGCGGAGGAGGACATCCGGCGGGAGCAGCAGGTGGTGCGCGAGGAGATCCTGGCCTACGAGGACAACCCCGAGGAGAAGGTCCACGACCTGCTGGCCGAGGCGCTGTGGGGCGGGCACGGGCTGGGGCGGCCCATCCTGGGGACCGTCGAGCGGGTGCTGGGGTTCTCGCGCGGTTCGCTGGCCGGATACTACCGGCGGCGCTACGTCCCGGCCGAGCTGATCGTCGCCGCGGCCGGCGACCTGGAGCACGAGCGGGTGGGCGAGCTGGCCGGGCGCCACTTCGACCTGGCCGTGGCCGAGCGGCTTCCGCTCTCCCCCACACCCGCCTTCGCGCCGCCGCGCGTGGTCCAGGCCCGGCGCGACGTGCAGCAGCTCTACCTGGCGCTGGGGGCGCCCGGCGTGCCGCACGAGCATCCCGACCGTTTCCCCCTCATGGTGCTCAACACCGTCCTGGGCGGCGGCATGAGCTCGCGGCTCTTCCAGAGCGTGCGCGAGGAGGCCGGGCTGGCGTATTCCATCTACTCGCACGCGGACTTCTACCGCGACGCCGGCCTGCTCTCCATCGGGCTCGGGGTATCCCCCGACACCGGCCGGGAGGCGCTCGGGCGGGTGCGGGACGAGCTGCGGCGCCTGCAGCAGGAGGGCCCGGGCGAGGACGAGGTGCAGGCCGGCAGGCTGCAGCTCAAGGGCAGCCTGCTGCTGGCGCAGGAGAGCGTGACCCACCGCATGAACCAGGTGGCGCTCGATGAGATCTACCGGGGCCGGCCGCTGGGAGCCGAGTACTACGTGGGCCGCGTCATGGCCGTGACGCGGGACGAGGTGGCGCACGCCGCCCGCCGCTACCTCTCGGCCGAACGATTCACGCTCGTGGCGCTGGGTCCCCTCCAGGGAGAGCTGCCGGGCGAGCGGGACTGGCCATGAGGGGCGCTGCGCCCCCTCCCGGCGCCCGGCGGCGCGGGCCCAACGGGCGATCCCTAGTAGGCGAAGCCGCCCCGGGACATGCGCGCGGCGGCTTCCCGCAGCCGGGCTTCCGAGTCGCAGAGGGCCACGCGCACGTAGCCCTCGCCGGCAGCCCCGAACCCCGAGCCCGGCGAGACCACCACGCCGGTCTTGTCGAGCAGGTCGCTCGTGAAGTCCGCGGAGGAGGCGTAGCGGCGGGGAATGGGAAGCCACACGTAGAGCGTGGCGCGCGGCGGCTCCACGGGGTAGCCCAGCCGTCGCACGCCCTCCAGGAAGGCGTCGCGCCGGGCGCGGTAGGTGGCGGCCGCCCGCGCGCAGTAGTCCTGGGGTCCGGAGAGCACCGCCAGCGCGGCGCGCTGGATGGCCATGAAGACGCCGAAGTCGGTGTTCGACTTGACCTTCAGCAGCCGCTTCACGGCCTCGGCGTTGCCGGTGGCGAAGCCAACGCGCCAGCCCTGCATGCTGTAGGACTTGGAGAAGGAGTGGAACTCGACGGTGCGCTCGGCCTCGCGGTCGAACTCCAGGAAGGAGCGGGCGCGGTAGGCGGGGTCGAGGCTCAGGTCGCAGTAGGCGATGTCGGAGACCACGAACAGGTCGTGGGCGCGGGCGAAGCGCAGCAGCTCCTCGTAGAAGGCCGCGCTCTCGACCGCGCCGGTCGGGTTGTTGGGGAAGTTCACGCAGATGAGCCGGGCGCGCCGGGCCTCCTCCAGCGGGATGGCCGAGAGGTCGGGCAGGAACGACCGCCGCGCGAGCAGGGGGACCTCGACCACGCGCGCCTGCGCCAGCGCGGCGATCCCCAGGTAGGCGGGGTAGCAAGGCGTGCAAAGCAGCACGGTGTCGCCCGGATTGATGTGAGCCATGAAGAACTTGAAGATCCCCTCCTTGGAGCCGACCAGCGGCTGCACCTGGCGCGAGGGATCCACCTCGACGTTGAAGCGGCGGCGGTACCATTCGGCGATGGCGCCCCGGAACTCGGGGAGGCCGTCGAACGACGGGTAGCGGTGATTCTGCACCACCGGGTCGTCCAGGGCGGCCTTGAGCGCGTCAATGGCGAGTTGGGGCGGGCGCAGGTCCGGGTTGCCCACCCCAAGGTCAATGATGTCAACTCCTTGGCGCGCTTTCTCGTCCCGGGC
>JBBIHL010000526.1:0-2489 GCA_037447075.1 Candidatus Eiseniibacteriota bacterium
TGCCTGCGCGCCGACGCCCTCTTCCGCCTGGGCCACTACGAGGCGGCGGGCGCCGCCTTCGAGGCGGCGCTGCTCGCCGCCCAGCGGGCCCGGCGCGACTCCCTGGTGCGCCGCGCCGAGCAGGCGATCCCGGTCTGCTACTACCGCCACGCCGAGTCGGTGGCGGCCAGCGACTCCACCAACTACCGGCGCGTCGCGGCCCTGTTCGAGCAGGTGGCGACGCGCTGGCCCCGCTACGAGCACGCCCACGTGGCCCAGTACCGGGCCGGGCTCGCCTACGTCAAGGCCGGGATGCCGCGCCTCGCGGTCCAGATGATGCAGACGCTGATCTGGAGGTTCCCGCACAGCGAGTACCTGAAGGACGCCTACCTGCAGATCCCCCACACCTGGGAAGCGCATGGCGAGAAGGAGAAGGCCGCGGACGGCTACACCGCGTTCGCCAACCGCTACCCCGACGACCCGAGCGCCGGGGACGCCTGGCTGAAGGCGGCGGAGCTGTATTCGGCCGCCGGGCGCAGCGAGCGGGCCGAGGAGGTCTGGCTGACCTACATCCGCAAGTTCCCGGACGACGTGGAGACGGCCATGGAGATCCTGGAGAAGCTCGCCCGTCGCGACCTGGCGACGGTGGGACCGGGGCGTCCGATCTCGAGCCTGCTGGCCCGGCCCCGGGGCGCCCGCGCCGGGGCGGAAGCGCCTTCCCACCTGGCGGAATACCTGGGGCGCGCGGTGTCGCACCCCAAGCTGGCCTCGCCCGAGATCGTGGCCCAGGTGCGCTTCCTCCAGGGCGAGGAGGCCCGCACGGCCTATGCCGAAGCGCGCCTCACCCTGCCCCTGCAGAAGTCCATTGCGGCCAAGCAGAAGCTGCTCGACTCGCTGATCGCCCGCTACCGGGCGAGCGTGGAGCTGGGTGTCCCCGAGTGGGCGCACGCCTCCACGTTCCGCATCGGGGAGGCGCTGGTGGGGTTTGGCGAAGCGCTGGAGAAGAGCGAGCGTCCTGCCGATTTAGGGGGGAACGACCTGCAAGCCTACGAGGACGTGATCCTGCAGCAGGCCCAGGGCTTCTACGACCGCGGGGAGGGGGTCTGGGCGGAGCTGTTGCGGCAGAAGATCCGCCAGGCGCCCCAGGACCCGTGGGTGTCCCGGGCGCAGACCGCGCTCTGGCAGCGCCTGGCGAACCGGTTCTTCTTCCGGCCCGAGGTGGAGTTCCCGCTCGTCGCGGGAACGCCTCCCCCGGGCGGGCGGCGCGAGAAGGATCGTCCGAAGGCCACGGCGGACCCGCCGCGTCGCGGGCCCAAGGACGCGCATGCCTTCGCGCAGGAGAAGGGCAGCGAGCGATGACCACGCAACCGGCCAGTCCGCCCTCGCGACCGGCTCCCACCCGGAGCCGCGACCGCCGCGCGCCCGGGATGGCGCCGGCGGCGCTGCTGCTGGCGGCCCTCACGCTGAACGGATGCGGCGCGACCCTCTTCGGGCACCGCATCGGCTTTCCGGGCGGAAAGCAGGCGCCGCGCGGCGAGCGCGTCCACGACGCGATCGGCGAGGCCCGCGAGCAGTCGGCGCTGGCGCCGCGCGAGCCCTACTGGCCCTACCGCGTCGCGCAGCTCTGCCTCGCGGCCGACTCCGCGGCCCAGGCGGAATCGGCGCTCGAGACCGCACTGGAGCGCGACCGATCCTATGCCCCGGCCCTCTCCCTGCTTTCCAAGCTCTACTTCGACTCGGGTCGCCACAGCGAGGCCGTCCGCCTGCTCGAGTCCGCGCGGTCGTCCCCCGGGGGCTTCCCCGGCGGATTCCCCCGCACGTTGCTGGTGGGGCTCGCGCTCCATTACGACGCCCTCGGGCAGCCCGACCAGGCCCGCGCCGTGATGGCCGAGCTGCCCGGCCGGGAACGCGGCGCGCGCTCGGCCGAGGTCTACCTGACGCTGCGCGGCCCCGGTCCCGACGCCGCCGCCGAGCCGGCGGGCGCCGCCCTGCGCGAGGACCCCAGGAGCGCCGTGAACCAGAACAACTACGGCGTCACGCGGCTGCGCGCGGGCGATCCCGAGGCCGCGCGGCGCGCGTTCCAGTCGGCCATCGAGCTCGACGCCAAGCTGCCCGGGCCCTACTACAACCTGGCGATCCTGGAGAAGTACTACCTGCTGGACGACGAGGCGGCGGCCAAGTGGTTCCGCCTCTACCGGGAACGCTCCAGCGACGATCCGGACGGCCTGCGCGAGGTCTTCGGCAAGTCCGACGCCAAGCAGCTGGCCGACAAGAAGGAGCAACCGTGAGGCGACGAATCGTGCTGTTCGCCGGGCTCCTGCTCGCCGTGCTTGCGGGCCCGGCCGCGGCCGCGGCCTCCCGGGCGGCCTCCCCGGCGCGCCCCGCCGCCAAGCCGCGCCGGCTGGAGGACATCCACATCGAGGGCGAAATCCCCGTGCCCCAGGTGCTCTTCATCACGGAGCGCGACCAGCGGCGCTTCATGGACTTCCAGCACCGGCGCTACCTCAGGA
>JBBIHL010000527.1:0-2486 GCA_037447075.1 Candidatus Eiseniibacteriota bacterium
GCTGGCCTGGCGCGCCCGGGGTCGGCTGCGGGAGCGGCCCGCCGCCCCGGACGCGCGCGGTCTGTGGTGCGTGGCGCTGGCGGCCGCGCTGCTGGTGCTGGGGCGTCGCGCGGACGTGTTCGTGCTCCAGGGCTACTCCATGGTGGCGATGGCCGCGGGGCTGGTGTGGACCTTCGCCGGAGCGAGCTGGCTGCGCCGGCTGGCCTTTCCGCTCGGGTTTCTGGTATTCATGCTCCCCTTCCCGCCCGTGTTCGTGAACAATCTGAGCTACCTGCTCAAGGAGATCACCGTGCGGTCCTCCGCCGCGGTGGCGGCGGCGCTGGGCGTCAACCTGCAGCGGGAGGGGATGAACGTCTACCTCGCCGCAGGGACGCTCCGCATCGAGAACCCGTGCAGCGGCCTGCGCTCGCTGGTCTCGCTGCTCGCCACCGGCGCGCTGTTCGCCTATTTCCAGCCCGGGGCGCGGTGGCGCAAGGCGGCGCTGTTCCTGGCCGCCTTCCCCCTGGCCATGCTGGGCAACGCCGTCCGCATCACGGGCCTCATCCTGGTGGCGCACTACGCCAGCCTGCCGCAGGCGGCGGGCCGCTACCACGACGTGTCGGGCCTGGTGATCTACGGGGCGGCGCTGCTCGGCCTGATCGCGCTGCGCCGCGGGCTCGAGGCCGCCCCGGGCGCGCCGCGGGAGGCGCGGTGAGGATCTACTGGACCACGGTCGCCGTGGTGGCGCTGGCCGCGACCTACATGCTCCTCCATCCGCCCCACAATCTCGCGCTGGGGAAGGGGCTGCTCAAGAACTGCCCCACCCGCTTCGGGGCCTGGAGCGGGGAAGACCTCTCGTTCGAGGACGCGGTGGTGGACGAGCTGCGCGCCGACGACCTGCTGATCCGGCGCTTCCGGCGCGGCGGCGACGTGATCTGGCTGTGCGTGGTCTATCACCAGAACGCGCGCTACGGGGCCCACGACCCCCAGGTCTGCTACGACTCGCAGGGCTACGCCGTGGACGCGAGGCCGCCGGTGAGCCTGGAGGGGCCCGAAGGGGCGGTGGAGGTCAACACCTTCGTGGCCGACCGCCCGCGCGACCGGCGGCTGGTCTACTACTGGTGGTACACGCGGGGGCTCGCGACCCGGGACCGCGACGCGTTCCAGCGGGCGATGGCGCTGCAGGGCGCCCTGGAGAACCGGTCCTGGGGCGCCTTCGTGCGGGTCGAGACGCTGGCGCCGCGCGGAGAGGACGCGCGCGCCGCCCGGGACTGCGCCGAGTTCTCCCGCGAGGTGCTGCGCGTGCTGCCCGCGTTGTTCGCCCCGGCTGAAGCCGCGGCGCCCAAGGAGCGCTCGTGAATCCCGTCCAGCAGACCCTCCTGGGCTGGGAGGCGCTGCGCCGCAGCGCGCGCCATCTGCGCGCCGGGAGCCTGTGGGTGCCCTGGGTGGTGCTGGGAGCCGTCCAGCTGCTGGTGCTGGCGTGCCTGGCCGGGTTCGCGCACCCCGCCATCTCCTGGTTCATGGCGCCCCTGCTGCGGCGGCTGGCGGGCGAGGACGCGCTGCGCTACCCGAACGTCTTCCAGCTCATGCCCGCCCTCTACGGCCGCGCCAGCGTGCTGGTGGACGCGGTGCCGGGCGCGGTCATGGCGGGCGCGGCGCTCTGGCTCTACGCCCGGCGGTTCGAAGGCCACCCGGCGCGCGCGGGGGCGGGGCTGGCGGTGGCGGTCCGGCGCGGGCTGGCGCTCGTGCTGGTGAACCTGCCGGGGGCGGTGCTCATCCACGCCGTGCTGATCGGCGGCCAGTGGTGGAACGCCAACCACGGCGGCCCCCGCCTGATGCGCTTCGGCGTCCACTACGGGACGCTCGGGCTGGCGCTGGCCGTCCAGGCGTTCTTCGCCTACGCGGCCGCCTACGTGGTGATCGAAGGGCGCAGCGCGCTCCAGGCCTGGGCGCGACTCGGGGAGGCGGCCCGCCGCGGCTTCTGGGCGGCGCTGTTCGTGTCGGCCGTGCTGTTCCTGCCCCACCTGCCGCTCAACCTGCTGGGACGCGCCGTGCCGGCGGTGGTGCAGCGAGGCCGGCCCGAGCTCGTGACCGGCCTGGTGGGGACGGAGATCCTGGTGGGGCTGGTCACCAGCCTGCTGCTGGCGGGCTGCGTGTCGCTCGTCTTCCTGAGCGCGGTGGCCGAGACCGCGGAGGAGGGGGCGTGACGGGGCGTAGCGGACGCCGCGTGGCCGCGCTCCTCGCCGCCGCGCTGCTGGCGGGCTGCGGGAGCCGCACCCTCTACGAGCGCTACCAGGCGGAGCGCGCCTTCTGGCACGCGCAGCGGCTGGTCAAGCAGCTGCAGCTCCACCCGCGGGGCGCCGCTCCGGCGGACGTGGCCGCCGCCGAGCGCGCCTTCCGACGCCTGCTGGAGCGCTGGCCGGCGGCGGCCGTGAGGTCGCCGGCCCGCCTGCGGGACCCTTACGCCTACGACGTTGCCCTGCTCAGCGGCCGCGCGGCGGTGGCGC
>JBBIHL010000528.1:0-2473 GCA_037447075.1 Candidatus Eiseniibacteriota bacterium
CCGGGCGGCAGGGTGACGGCGAGCGCCGTGGGCGGCGGGAGGGCGCCGGTCAGGGCCGCCGTCACGCCGAGCAGGGCGCACCGGGCGGCCCCGGCGGCGGCACGAGCGATCGCGGGTGGACTCACGGCGGTCGGGACAGGAGCGAGGATCGGGCCAGCGCCGGGCCTCCCCGCCCGGCGATGCGCGGCCGCCGCGCGCGGCATTTCGCGCCATCCGCGTCCCCGGCGTTGCAGGCTGCGGCTCGCGGGCGGCTGCGCCGTCCGGAGCATGGCGGCCGCCGCGCCGCGCCTGCGGCAAATCCCGCGGCCGGCCGGGGGATTGCCCCAAGGCGGGCGGTGGCCCGGTCGCTCGGCGCCGGGGCGGGGACCCTACTCCTCCGCGTTCTCCCGCAGCTCGATCAGCACGCCGGCCGTGCTCTTGGGGTGGATGAACGCCACCCGGCTGCCCTGGCCGCCCGCGCGCGGGTGCTCGTCGATCAGCTTGAGGCCCGCGGCGCGGCAGCGTTGCAGGGCACTCTCGATGTCCGGGGTCTCGAGGCAAATGTGGTGCAGCCCGGGCCCGCGCCGCTCCAGGAACCGGGCCACGGTATGCTCGGACCGCGGCTCGAGCAGCTCCACCACCAGCGAGCCCATCTGCAGGAAGACGATGCGCAGCGTGCCGTTGTCGATCAGCTCCTCGTCGCCGCGGCGGGCCCCGAAGGCCCACTCGAACAGCTTGGCCACGGCGTTCGCGTTCTGCACCGCGATGGCCACGTGGGCCAGGCCGGAGACCGGAGGCGTCTCCTCGTCGCGGAACTCCGGGCCGATGGGTCCGCTCGGCCGCCGGTACAGGCCGCTTCCCGATCCTTCGCGCTCGCTCACAACGCCCTCGCCGGTTGATGGACGCCGAACACCTCGCGCAGCGTATCCGAGATTTCGCCCAAGGTCACGCCGCCCTTGACGGCCTCGATCATGAGCGGGACCAGGTTGTCCCGCCCACGCGCCCCGCGCAGGAGCGCCGCGCGCGCCCGCTCCGCCGCTTGCGCCGAGCGCCGCGCGCGCCAGTCCTGCAGCCTGGCGGCGCGCTCGCGCTCCACGGCCGGGTCGGGCGTGAAGGGCGGCGGCTCGGGCGCGCGCTCCTCGGCATGCAGGTTGACGCCGACCACGCGGCGCTCCCCCGACTCGACCTGCCGGTGCCAGCGGTAGGCGGCTTCGTGGATCTGGCGGGCGACCCAGCCCGAGCGCGTGGCCTCCAGCATGCCGCCCATCCGGTCCACCTGGGCGATCAGCTCCCGGGCGCGCCCGCACAGCTCCTCGGTCAGCGCCTCGACCACGTAGGAGCCGGCCAGCGGGTCGGCGGTGTCCGCGGCGCCGGATTCGTGGGCCAGGATCTGCTGGGTGCGCAGCGCCAGCAGCGCGGCCGGCTCGCCGGGCAGTCCCAGGGCCTCGTCGTAGGCGTTGGTGTGCAGCGACTGGGCGCCGCCCAGCACCGCGGCCAGCCCCTGGAGGGTCACGCGCACCACGTTGTTGAGAGGCTGCTGGGCGGTGAGCATGGAGCCCGCGGTCTGGGCGTGGAACCGGAGCTTCAAGGCGCCGGGGTCCCGGATGCGGAAGCGTTCGCGGAGCAGCTCCGCCCACAGCGCGCGCGCGGCCCGGAACTTGGCGGCCTCCTCGAAGAGGTGGTTGTGCGCGTTGAAGAAGAACGACATGCGCCCGGCGATGCGGGAGGGGTCCAGCCCGCGCCCGCGGGCCGCCTCCAGGTAGGTGAGGCCGTTCGCCAGCGTGAAGGCCAGCTCCTGCACCGCGGTGCAGCCCGCCTCGCGCATGTGGTAGCCGCTCACCGAGATGGTGTTCCACTGCGGCAGCTCGCGCGCGCAGAACTCGAAGATGTCGGTGGTGACGCGCAGCGAGGGCTCGGGCGGGAAGATGTAGGTGCCGCGCGCGGCGTATTCCTTGAGCACGTCGTTCTGGACGGTGCCCCCGAGCGCGCGGCGCGGGGTCCCGCGCCCGTCCGCCACCGCCACGTAGAGGGCGAGCAGGATGGCGGCCGTGGCGTTGATGGTCATGGAGGTGGTGACCCGGTCGAGGGGGATGCCTGCGAGCAGCTCCTCCATGTCGGCCAGGCAGGAGATCGCCACCCCCACCTTGCCCACCTCGCCGCGCGCCCGCGGGTGGTCGGAGTCGAGCCCCATCTGCGTGGGCAGGTCGAAGGCCACCGAGAGGCCCGTCTGCCCCTGCTGGAGCAGGTAGTGGAAGCGCCGATTGGTCTGCCGGGCGCTGCCGAACCCGGCGTACTGCCGCATGGTCCACAGCCGGGCCCGGTACATCCCCGGGTGGATGCCGCGGGTGAAGGGAGGCTCCCCGGGCAGCGGCCGCCCCCCCCGCGCCGCGGCGGGCAGGTCGCCGGCGTCGTAGACCGGCGCCAGCGGCAGCTCGCTCGGGGTGCTGCGCGGCTTCACCTCCCGCAGCGCGGCGGCGTGCCGGCGGGCCCAGGC
>JBBIHL010000529.1:0-2458 GCA_037447075.1 Candidatus Eiseniibacteriota bacterium
CCGCCCCGCCCGGCGCCCGCCGCCGCGAGTCGGCGCGCGCTACGGCTTCGGGATGAAGTACCAGTTGAACTGCAGCGCGCCCATCACGTAGTCGAAGTCGAAGTCGTCGAGCGTGGTCCAGCTGTAGTCCACCTGGGGCGCCAGCGCGAAGGTGCGCAGGACGCGGAACTCGTAGCCCAGCCCTCCCGTGAGCCCAAAGCCGCTCTCCGACCCCGTCACGCTCACGTTGCCGAACTGCTGCTCCACCTCGGCGGTGCCCAAGCCGATCCCGCCGCGCAAGTAGAAGCCCTGGGCCCCCGGAAAGTAGGTGACGGCCGCCGTTCCGACCGAGAGGGTCCAGGTGGCGCCGTCCATCTCCTTGGTCCACGCGTTGCTCTCGAGCCCCAGCGCCAGCTCGGGGTTGAACACGTAGCCTCCCCGGAAGTTGCCGGAGAACGCGCCCTCGCGACTGGTGCTGGTGCCGTCGGCATGGAGCGCCGCGCCGCCCCCGCCCAGGCCGAAGCCGACGTACCAGCCCTGCCGGGTCTGCGGCCAGGGTCCGGCGGCGTGGGCGGCGAGCGGGCCCAGGAGCGCGACGAGCGGGGCGAGGGAGAGCGCGGCCGTCGGCCACGCCCGGTGTGCCGCGTGCTTCGATCTGCGTGGGAGCTGCCAGAAGCGCTTCACGGTGGGCCTCCTTGGGGAGTGGAGCCGCTGCGCGCCGGCGGACCCTGCTTGCGGGAAGCGGCCCGGTGGTCCGCAGGGGTGACCGAGGGCCCCAATCTACGCCCCGGCCGGGCGTCGTCAAGCCGATCACGGGGGCGGGGAAAGGCGCCGGCTCGCGGGGCCCGGCCGCGAGGGAGACGCCCGGACCCGGCGACTGCCACGACTGCCATCCCCCACTGGCGGCGCCGGGAGCCAGGCGGTAGGATGCGCGCTCCGCCCGACATGACGTCCCGCAGCCGGAGAGACTCGATTCACAGGACCGACGCCATGAAGCACGCGCGCGCGGCGTGGCGCCCCGCGCCATCCGCGGCCCTCCTGACGCTGCTCGCCCTCTCGGGCCCGGCGGGGTTCGTGCCCACCGCCCGCGCGGACGGTCCCGCCACGAGCCGCGACAGCGTCTACCTGGTCGGCGAGTTCGTGGACCCGGTCTGCATCTTCCAGCACGGCATGCAGGGGGTGAAGCAGCGCGAGTGCGCCATGGTGCCCGGCCGGGTGGACCAGGGCATCTACTTCCTGGACATCCGCCAGCGCCACCTCTACGCCGTGATCGGGCAGACGCACTGGCAGGATCCGCAGAAGGCGTTCATGGACCTGCTGGGCGACACGGTGGCCGTGACGGGGCGCGTGTGGGGCCGCTTCGGCGGGCGGGCGCTGGCGATCACCCACGTCTATCCCGTGCGCGAGCAGCCCCGGCCCTCCTACTCCTTCTGGCCCTGGAGCTGGCATTGGAGCACCCTGATCGGCTGCGGGCTCCTGGCGGCGCTCTACCTGCTCGCGTTGGGCCCCCTGCGCCGCCGGATGGGCGGGCCCCCCGGCGTCGAGACCGGGCGCGCGGCGGCGTTCCTCGCGGGGCTCGCCATCGTGCTCCTCTCGCTCAACGGGCCCATCCACGACTTGAGCGACCTCTATCTCTTCAGCACCCACATGGTCCAGCACCTGATGCTGGCCGAGGCGTTCCCGCCGCTGTTCATCGTCGGCATCCCCTCCTGGCTCTGGGCCTGGCTGCTGCGCCGGCGCGCGGCCGGGGCGGCCTTCCGCTTCCTTACCCGCGTGCCGCTGGGGTTCGCCCTCTACACCGTGGTCTTCTCGATCTGGCACGTGCCCGTGCTCTACAACCTGATGATGCGCAGCCACGGGTTCCACGTGGTCATGCACCTGATGGTGATGGCCACCGCGGTCCTCATGTGGTGGCCGATCCTGGGTGTTGCGGCGGGTGCGCCGCGCCTCTCCGAGGGGGCCCAGATGCTCTACCTGTTCGTGGCGGGCATCCCGATGTCGGCGGTGGCCGCGCTCATCACCTTCGCCGAGCGGCCGCTCTACGAATGGTACGCGCTCGCCCCGCGCATCTGGAGCCTGGCGGCCCTGGACGACCAGCGCTACGGCGGTCTCATCATGTGGGTGCCGGGGGCGTTCGTGTACTACGCCATGATGACCCTGGTCTGGTTCCGCTGGGCGGCCCGCGAGGAGAAGGCCGGAGGCGCGGTCCCCCAGGGCGCGGCCTAGCCGCCCGCCGGCCGCGGGCGCCGGGAGCGGCGGGGGCCGCCGGGCGCACCGTCACCATGCACATCCTGGTCACGGGCTCGTCGGGGCTGATCGGCTCGGCGCTGGTGCCGTTCCTCGCCTCGGCGGGGCACCGCGTGACCCGCATGGTGCGGCGGCCGCCGCGGGCCGACGAGTCGGCGGTCCGGTGGGACCCCGCCGCCGGCCGGCTGGAGCCCGCGACGCTCGCCGGGGCGGACGCCGTCGTCCACCTGGC
>JBBIHL010000530.1:0-2457 GCA_037447075.1 Candidatus Eiseniibacteriota bacterium
CCTACCTGCCCAGCGTGCTCAAGATCCTCGCCGAGAAGGGCAACCTCAACATCATCACCGGACCCGGCGTGACCTCGGGCCGCCTCTCCATCCACATGAAGGACGTCCCGGTGGACCAGGCGGTCAACCTGGTGGTGCGCGCGGCGGGCCTGGCCTACGAGCGCATCGGCAGCTCGATCCTGGTGGCCGACGCCAAGTCGCTCGCGGGCGAGACCGGGCTCTCCTCCTACGTGGTCGAGCTCAAGTACGCCGACGCGACGGAAGTGAAGGGGGCCCTGAAGGACCTCACCGAGGACATCCAGGTGGACCAGGGCGGCAACCGGCTGATCGTCGTCACCAGCCCGCGCATCATCAGCGAGATCGAGGAGGTAGTGCGGGCGATGGACGTGCCGGTGCAGCAGGTGATGCTGGAGGCGCGCATCGTGGAGGTGGCCACGGACGACACCAAGCAGCTGGGGGTGGACTGGGACCTGCTCACCCGCCAGGGGACGATCATCGTGGAAGGCTCACCGGCGCCTTCGCCTCCCAACGAGCTCCCGGACGAGCTGGGCTACGTGAAGGCGGGCGAGCGTCCCGTGATCCACCGGCAGCTCCACAGCATCCAGGCGCAGATCGACCTCCTCATCCGGGAGGGCCACGCCCGCATCCTGGCCAATCCCAAGCTGGCCACGCTCAACGGCCGCCCGGCGAACATCCTGATCGGCGAGCGCATCCCCTTCGTGATCTCGGGGCTGGTGAGCGGCACGGCCGCGCCCACGCAGTTCGTGCAGAAGGAGGAGGTGGGGATCAAGCTCTCGATCACGCCGATCATCAACACCGACGGCTACATCACCACGGTGATCGAGCCCGAGGTGAGCGCCGTGACGGGCTTCAAGGGTCCGAACGCGGATCTCCCGGTGGTGGCCACGCGCCAGGCGAGCACCACCGTCCGGCTGCGCGACGGCAGCTCGGTCATCATCGGCGGGCTGCTCCAGGAGGAGAAGTCCACCACGGTGACCAAGCTGCCCATCCTGGGCTCCATCCCGCTCCTCGGCTACCTGTTCCAGCACCACGCCATCACCACCAAGACCAAGGACCTGGTGATCGAGGTCACGCCCCACATCATGGCCGAGGCGCGCTAGGCGCGGCCGCGCGGGCCGCGCGTGGCCGGATGTCGGCTGGGGTTCGGATGCTCGCGAGAGCCGCTAGGGATGGATCACGTGCGAGGTGGCGATCACGCCGGCCATCCATCCGGCCCACTGGCCCACGGCCACCGTCATCGCCGCCGCGACCAGGGCGAGACCCACGGGGACCAGGCGCGGGTGGACGTGGCGCAGGCGGAACAGGTGCACGATGAGGAGCGGCACCAGCACGCCCTTGACCACCACGAACACCCACCAGTGGCCGTGGGCGATGGGCGCGAGGAGGGGGTTGCCTTCCTGGTTCCCGAACCCGTGGATGCCGACGGCGGTGGCCACCAGGTCGAGGCTGTTGGCGAGGACCGCGACGAAGAAGAACGTTCGCACGAGGTGTGTCCTCCGCAGGCAATCGGGGGCTGCCGCGTTGGCCGGGAATGATTCTGCCAAATCGCCGGACGTTTCTCAAGAATCGGGAGGAAGACACACGGGGTGATGTCGCCGCACACGCTGATCCTCGCGCTGGTGGCCCTGCTCGGGCTGGCCATGGGCAGCGCCGTCACGGCGCTCTCCCACCGCGTGCCCCGCGGCCTGAGCTTCGCGCGCGGCCGCTCGGCCTGCCCGCATTGCGGCCGCACGCTGGGCGTTCCCGACCTGATCCCGGTCCTGAGCTTCGTGCTCCAGCGCGGGCGCTGCCGCACCTGCGGCCATCCCATCGGCTGGCGCTATCCCCTCACCGAGCTCGTCTGCGCCGCCTGGCTGGTGCTGCTCGAGCTGCGCGTGGGGCTCTCGCCGGACTTCGTCCTGCTGGGCGTGTGGGGACTGATCCTGGTGGCGCTGGTGTGGATCGACCTCGACTTCCAGCTCCTCCCCGACGTGCTCACCTATCCGGGCATCGCCGTGGGGCTCGCCTACGCGCTCCTGCAGCCGGAGGGCTGGAAGCGGGCGCTGCTCGGCATCGTGGCCGGATCCGGCACGCTGGCCCTGCTCGCCTGGGCCTACTGGCGGGTGCGGCGCGTGGAAGGCATGGGCATCGGGGACATCAAGCTCGCCGCCATGATGGGCGCGGTGCTGGGCTGGGAGTTCACGCTGCTCGCCTTCTTGGCGGCGGCGGCGGGCAGCCTGTGGGGTCTCTCCCTGGTGCTCACCGGCCGGGGGCACGGGAAGACCGCCCTGCCCTTCGGGGCCCTGCTGGCCCCGGCGGCGATGGTGTCGCTGCTGTGGGGTCCCGCGTGGCTCTTCGCCTACGTGGCCCTCGTGACCGGAAGGCGGTGAGCGCGTGAGCGGCGGCGAGCGCGCCCGCGGCGCGCCCGCTTCGGGCCGCCCGGGTCCGCCCCGGCCC
>JBBIHL010000531.1:0-2453 GCA_037447075.1 Candidatus Eiseniibacteriota bacterium
CCCGCCGGCGGCGAGGAGCGCGCAGCGGCCCGCGCGATGCTGGCGTGGGAGGGCACCGGCGCGTCGGTCGCGCGCCGCGGGGCGCCGCGGCCCCTGCGCACCCAGACGCTCTTCCCTCCGGCCAACGTCCCCGTCAGCGACCCGGGCCTGGAGCCGCTGGGGATCGTCCAGGCCGAGGCCTCGATCGCCATGAACGGCAGCTTCGGCCTGTGCGCGTGGAACGACGGCCTGGGCTTCGCGGACACCACGCTCAAGCACACGCAGGGGGCGGCCTACACCACCGACGGCGGCACCTCGTGGGCGGACGTGGGCGCGCCGCCCGCGCCGGCCGGCACGGTGTGGACCAGCGACCCGGTGGTGAGCGCGAACGAGAAGAGCGGCGAGTTCTGGTATTCGGCGATGTTCGATCGCCGGCCGGATGCCAACGGGCTCGCCGTGCTGAAGGCGAGCTTCCCGGGCGGCGTCTTCACCTGGGGCGCACCGCTCATCGTCGAGGAGGTCCCCGACGCCAGCGCCTTCCTGGACAAGGAGTGGCTGGCCGCCGACTCGTCGAGCGGCAACCTCTACCTCTCCTTCACGCGCTTCGTGCCGGGCAGCAACCGGGTGGAGGCGCGCCGCTCCACCGACGGCGGCCAGGGCTGGAGCGCGCCGGTCGAGCTCAACAGCTTCGCCGCGGCCGGGGGCGTGCAGGGCTCGCGGGTGGCGGTGGGGCCGCAGGGCGAGGTCTATGCGATCTGGTGGCAGTCGGGCGCCGTGGCGCAGGACACCTTCTACGTGAAGCGCTCGGACGACCTCGGCCTCACCTTCGGCAGCCAGCGCACCGTGGCCGGCGCCTACACCAACTTCGGCAGCGGCGCGCCGGGCTTCAACCGCCCCCTGGGGGTCGCCTTCCCCTCGATCGCGGTGGACCGCAGCCAGGGCGCCAACCGCGGGCGGGTCTACGTGGCGTGGAACGAGTGCTTCAACTTCTACGACGACCCGCTGGCCACGCTGGGGCGGCGCGAGGAGGTGGAGAACAACGAGTTCTTCAACCGCGCCACCCCCTTCACGCTGGGCGAGCGGCTGGAGGGCATCTTCGCCTCGAACTTCCCGCGCGACAACGATTACTTCCAGTTCACGGGCAGCGCCGGCGACCAGGTGATCGTGCAGATGGACTCGCTCACCTCGCTCATCACCTACTCCATGAGCCTCTACTGCGCCTCCGACAGCACGGCGCGCCTGGCGTTCACCGGCGACCTCTTCGCCCCGGGCGGCGGCCGGAGCTACTTCATCTACCGGCTGCCCGCCGCGGGCGACTACCGCCTGCGCATCGAGACCCTGGGCGCGGCGCCGGGCTACTACAGCATCGCCACCGGCCTGGGAACGCCCGGGCCCGAGCCGGGGCGGGACCAGCGCGACGTGATGGTGGCCTCCTCGGCGGATGGTGCCGGGTGGGGCGCGCCGGTGCGGGTGAACCAAGACCCCGTCGGCTTCGACAACTGGCTGCCCGAGGTGGCCGTCGGCGCCGACGGCTTCGCGTACGCGTTGTGGTACGACTTCAGCGGCTCCGCGCCGTGCGGCGCGGCCAGCCACGTCCACGTGAGCCGCTCCACCGATGGCGGCGCCTCGTGGGAGCCGAGCGTCCAGGTCACCGACACCCCGACGCCGTGGAGCCTCATCCCCAGCAACGCCGCGCCCAACCAGGGCGACTACCTGGGGCTCGCCGCGTCGGGGCTGAACGCCTATCCCGCCTGGGCCGACGGCCGGCTGGGCGATCCCGACGTCTACATGGCCCGCGCGGACCTGGGCTTCCACTGCCTGCCGCCGGGAGACGTGACGTGGGTGGACGGCGCGGTCAACGACGTCACCTACACGATCGTGAACCGCTCGCCCTTCACCCAGCAGCTCGACTACCGGCTGGAGAGCACGCGCTCCTGGCCGGGGCTGCCCATCAGCGGCTCGGTCACGGCGCCGCCCGATCCGGCGACGAGCCTGGTCATCGGCATCCCGGTCCCCGCCGGCGAGCCGCCGGGGCTGAACCGCATGGAGCTCAAGCTGTGGCTCGCCGCCAATCCCTCGGTGCGGGATTCCTGCGACCACAACCTGCACGACCCCACCACCGCGGCACTGGCCTCGCTGGTGAGCGCCACCGCGCGGCCCGACCGGGCCACGGTCGCGTGGTGGGTGGGCGTGCCGGGCGAGGTGCGTGTCTACCGCTCGGCCGATGCGGGCGGGTGGGCGCGCGTGGCCACGCACACACTGGCGGCGCCGGGCCGCGTCGAGCACTTCGACACCGGCGTGCGGCCCGGCCGGCGCTACGGCTACCGGCTGGGCCTGCTTCAGGGTGGCGCCGAGGCGTTCGCCGGCGAGGTCTGGCTCGACATTCCCGCGGCGGCGGCCCTCGCCCTGCAGGGCGCGCGGCCCAACCCCGCCTGGGGCGACTGGGCGGTGGCCTTCTCGCTGGGGGACGACTC
>JBBIHL010000532.1:0-2452 GCA_037447075.1 Candidatus Eiseniibacteriota bacterium
GACCTTGCGCAGCGCCCGCACCAGCGCGAGCCAGGCCGCCAGCGAGCCCAGGGCGACCGAAAGGGCGACGAACCCGCCGACCCAGGTCCACGGCAGGAAGCTCACGCCCGTGAACCAGGTGGCCAGCGCCTGTCGCCCGGCCGAGAGCAGCGCCAGCGCGAGCACGGCCGCGGCGCCCGCCACCAGCGAGGCCTCGATCACGAACGGCAGCGCGATGAAGCCGTCCGAGGCGCCGAGCTGCGTCATGATCTGCACCTGCTCGCGGCGGGCCAGCTCCGAGAGCCGCAGCGTGTTGTAGAGGATGAGCAGCACGCAGGCCGCGACCACCAGCCCCACCGCCAGCGCCAGCGTGCGCAGCCGCGCCGAGACCTCGTCCAGGCGGCGCGCCCACTCGCCTCCGTAGCGCACGTCCTCGACCTCGGGGAACTGCGCCACCTGCTGGGCGGTGCGTTCCAGCGCCTGGTAGCCCAGCAGCTCGGGGCGCAGCTTGACGTGGAGCGACGCGGGCAGCGGGTTCTCGCCCACCGCCTCGAGCAGCGCCGGGTCGCCGAGCTGGTCGCTGAAGCGCTGCCAGGCTTCCTCCTTGCTCACGTAGGTCACGCTGCCGTAGAGATCGTGCAACCGCTCGACGAGCGCCTCGCGCGCCTGGGACTTGACGTCGTCGCGCAGGTAGATCACCAGCTCGCGGCGGTCCCCCACGTGCTCCATGGCGACCTGCGCGTTGTGGGCGAGCAGCAGGAACACGCCGGCGATGGCCAGCGTGGCGGCGGTGGAGAGGGTGGTGGTGAACGCCAGGCCGCGGCGCTGCCGCAGGGCGCGCAGCGCCTCGTGGAGGCAGAAGCCGAACACCCTAACCCTCGCGGGGGGCGGTGCCGGCCGCGGGCCAGGGTGCCGGACCGGTCGCGGCGGCGCGCGCGTGTTGCTCGTGCGGCGTGCCCCCCGATGGTGGCGCGGGCCGGGGCCCGGGGGCGCCAAGGCGTGCCTCCTCGTCGCCGGGCGCGCCGGCCGGGCGCACGATCGAGCGCGACCCCGCTTCGGCCACCAGGCGGCCATCCTCCAGGCGCAGCATGCGCCCCGGGAAGGCCTCGGCGATCTCCGGGCGACCGGTGGCGAGCAGCAGCGCGGTGCCTTCCAGGTGCAGGCGCCGCAGCAGCGCCATCACCTCGCCGGCGCTCGCGCGCTGCAGGTTCCCGGTGGGCTCGTCGGCCAGGATCACGCGCGGGCGCGTGACGATGGCCCGCGCGATGGCGGCGCGCTGCCGCTCGCCGGCGGAGAGCGCCCTGGGGAGGGCGGTCTGCTTGTGGTGCAGCCCCGCCTCGTCCAGCGCGTGCATCACGTGGGGGATGACGTCCTCGTCCGCGAAGCGCCCCGCGATGCGCAGCGCCAGCGCGACGTTCTCGAACACGGTGCGGTCGGGGAGCAGCCGGAAATCCTCGTAGATGATCCCCAGCGTGCGGCGCAGCAGCGCCCGGTGCGCCCGCGGGAGCCGGCCCGGCGGGAAGGTGCCCACCCGCACGCGTCCCGAGGTGGGGAGGATCTCGTGGGTGACGAGCCGCAGGCAGGTGGTCTTGCCGGAGCCGTTGGGGCCCAGCAGGGTGACGCACTCCCCCTCGTCCATGCTCCACGTCACGTCGTCGAGCGCCAGATGCTCGCCGAAGCGCACGCTGACCTGGTCGAACGCGATCATCGCGGCCACCCTACCAGCCTGGGCGGCGGCGTCAACCCGGGGGCGGCTGGGCCGGACCCGCCTCGCCCGCGGGCTCCACCTCGCGGTAGCAGCGGGCGGCGTCGGCCTTGCGCAGCCCGGCGCGCGGCAGCTCGAGCAGCTCCAGCGTGCGGGGGTGCGGAGCGCCCGGCCGGATGCGGTCGCCGGGGCGGGCCTCGCGGCTGGGCTTGGCCGGGGAGCCGTTCAGCAGCACGTGACCGGCGTGGCAGGCCTCGGCGGCCTGGGTGCGGCTCTTGAACAGCCGGAGCTGGAACAGAAGCACGTCCAGGCGCATGGCGAGCGGTGCTATCCTAGCGGATCGAAGGGCCTCGGGGCGGCCGCCGGCGCCGGGCGTGCCCGAGGCAAGGGGGCGGGTGGCCCGACGGCGATCCAGCATGACGTGAGCCGCTTGTCCCCCGGGGCTCCGGCCAGACGGCTCGTGGGCCTCGGATCTCGCTCGGTTTCGCGGACTCGACCGGATTCGCCGCCCAGTGGTCACGCTACCTGGGCGACGGCAACGGCGAGCCCGGCCTCTTCGCCGGCCCGTGGCCGCTCGGCCGCGAGGAGGCGGCCACGCTCGACCTCGCCTCGCTGGCGGGCGCGTCGCGGCGGGAGTCTACCTGGTGCGGCTCGAGGCCGGATCCTCGCGCGCCGGGGGGTGATCTACCGCTGACCGGTCGCGGCGGCGGGCTAGCTCCCGCGGATCTCCACGTGCGCCTTGGCGCGCAGACCGCTCACCCACTCCTT
>JBBIHL010000533.1:0-2429 GCA_037447075.1 Candidatus Eiseniibacteriota bacterium
GATCCGCGCCGCCCTCAAGGCCCAGCTCCTGGGGGCGGTGCGCTGGGAGGAGAGCCTGCGGCGGCTGCTGGAGGTCGGCGCGGAGGCCTTCGTGGAGGTGGGCAGCGGGACCGTGCTCACGGGACTGCTGCGCGGCGTGAGCCGCGGGGCGCGGGGACTCAACGTCGAGGATCCCGAGAGCCTGGCGGCCACGCTCGGGGCCCTGGGCGCGGGCGCAGCGTCCAGGGCGGCGGCCACGGGGTGAGGGCGTGAGCCAGCCGGCCGGAGAGGTTGCCGTGGAGCTCGAGCGCGAGCTGGCCGGGCAGGTCGCCTTCGTCACCGGGGGCGCCACCGGCATCGGTCGCGCCATCGTCCGCCTGCTCGCCCGGCGCGGCGCCCAGGTGGGCATCTTCAGCCGTAACCAGGAGCGCGCCCGGCGGGTGGTGGGCGAGGTGGAGGAGGCCGGGGGCCAGGCCCGCGCCTTCGCCGCCGACGTCTCCTCGGCGGAGCAGGTGGGCGCCGCCTTCGAGGGCGCGATCGGCCAGTGGGGCCGCGTGGACATCCTGGTCAACAACGCCGGGCTGACCCGCGACGGGCTGCTGCTGCGCATGACCGACGCCCACTGGCAGGAGGTGCTCGACACCAACCTGCGCGGCGCGTTCTTCTGCTGCCGCGCGGTCGCCCGGACGATGCTCAAGCAGCAGCGCGGCCGCATCATCAACATCACCTCCGTGGTGGGCCAGATGGGCAACGCCGGACAGGCCAACTACGCCGCCTCCAAGGCGGGGCTGATCGGACTCACCCGGGCCCTGGCGCGGGAGTTCGCGGGGCGCAACGTCACCGTGAACGCCGTGGCGCCGGGTTTCATCGAGACCGACATGACGGCGGCGCTGCCCGAGGCGGCCCGCGCCGAGCTGGCGGGCCGGATTCCGCTGGGACGCCTGGGCCGGCCCGAGGACGTGGCGGAGGTGGTGGCCTTCCTGGCCTCGCCCCGCTGCGGCTACGTGACCGGACAGGTGTGGAACGTGGACGGCGGCATGGTGATGTCGTAGCGAAGCGGCCCGGTCCGCGCCGGGGCCGCGCGGCAGGTCGGACCCCAAACCCCAACCCGGAGGAGCGAGCGTGGCAGCGTTCAGTGAAGACAAGGCCAAGGAGATCATCGCCAAGGAGCTGGAGGTGTCCGTGGATCAGCTCACCCCCGAGGCCAAGTTCATCGAGGACCTGGGGGCGGACTCCCTGGACACCGTGGAGCTGGTGATGGCGCTCGAGGACGAGTTCGGGCTCGACATCCCCGACGAGGACGCGGACAAGCTCAAGACCGTCGGCGACGCGCTGAGCTACCTGCGCGCCCACGCCCAGGTCTAGGGGCGGCGGGGGCCGGGCGGGCGCGGCGCGGAGGGGCGCGAGGACCATGCAAGAGAATGGCAGGAGGGTGGTCGTGACCGGGCTGGGCGCCTTGAGCCCGCTTGGCAACGACGTCGAGTCCACCTGGGCCGGCCTGGTGGCGGGCCGCTCCGGGGTGGCGCCCATCACGCGCTTCGACGCCAGCGGCTACGACACCACCTTCGCCGGGGAGGTGAAGGGCTTCGACGCGGACGCCGTGCTGGGGCGCAAGGAGGCGAAGCGCATGGACCGCTTCGTCCACTTCGCCATGGCGGCGGCGCGCGAGGCGATGGCCTCGGCCCGGCTCGATCCCGGTGCCGCACGGGCGGACCGCTTCGGCGTGGTGATCGGGACGGGCATCGGCGGCATCGAAACCTTCGAGGCCCAACATGCCGTGCTGCTCCAGAAGGGCGCCGGCCGGGTGAGCCCGTTCTTCATCCCCATGATGATCGCCAACATGGCCTCGGGCCAGGTGTCCATCGCGCTGGGCGCGCGCGGCCCCAGCTTCACGCCGGTCTCCGCCTGCTCGTCGGGAGCCCACGCCATCGGCGAGGCCCTGCGGCTCATGCAGAGCGGGGACGCCGACGTGATGCTGGCGGGCGGCACCGAGGCGACCATCACCCCCATGGCGGTGTCGGGCTTCGCCGCCTTGAAGGCGCTCTCGACACGAAACGACGACCCCCCACGGGCCAGCCGCCCGTTCGACCGGGACCGCGACGGCTTCGTCATCGGCGAAGGCGCCGGACTCCTGGTGCTCGAGACGGAGGAGCACGCGCGCCGTCGCGGCGCGCCCATCCTGTGCGAGCTGGCCGGCTACGGAGCCACCGCGGACGCCTACCACATCACCGCCCCCAGCGAGGACGGCGAGGGGGCGGCGCGCGCGATGCGGGCCGCCCTCTGCGACGCCGGGTTCAAGCCCCAGGACGTGGACTACATCAACGCTCACGGCACCTCGACCCCGGCGGGAGATCCCGTCGAAGTCGAGGCGGTCAAGCGCGTGTTCGGCGAGCACGCGCGCCGCGTGATGGTGAGCTCCACCAAGTCCATGACCGGCCACCTGCTCGGGG
>JBBIHL010000534.1:0-1382 GCA_037447075.1 Candidatus Eiseniibacteriota bacterium
TGTGGAGCTGGAGCCCCGACAAGGCGTGGCGCGAGGAGTGCGGCATCTTCGCCGCGGTCGGCGTCCCGCACGCCGCCGAGGTCACCTGCCTGGGCCTGCACGCCCTGCAGCACCGCGGCCAGGAGAGCAGCGGCATCGTGGCCTGCGACGAGACCGGCGAGTTCACCAGCCACAAGGGGATCGGCCACGTCTCCGACGTCTACCGGCCGGAGGACATCGAGCGGCTGCGCGGCCCCATGGCGATCGGCCACAACCGCTATTCCACCACCGGCAGCCTCAACCTGGAGAACGCCCAGCCGCTGCGCGTGGTCTACCGGGGCGGCCCCTTGGCGCTCGCCCACAACGGCAACCTGGTCAACGCCCGCGCGCTGCGGCGCAGCCTGGAGGAGTCCGGCTCGATCTTCCAGACCACGCTGGACACCGAGATCTTCCTCCACCTGCTGGCGCTCTCCCCCAGCGACCAGGTGGCGGACGCGCTGGCGGAGGCGATGAAGCAGGTCTCCGGGGCCTACTCGCTGCTGGTGCTGACGCGCGGCGAGGTGCTGGCGGTGCGGGACGCGCACGGCTTCCGCCCGCTGTGCCTGGGCCGCCTGGGCGACGGCTACGTGGCGGCGAGCGAGACCTGCGCGCTCGACCTGGTGGGCGCCGACTACATGCGCGACGTGGAGCCGGGCGAGATGGTGCGGGTGGACGCCCAGGGGGTGCGGTCGCGCCGGGTGCTGGAGCCGGCCGACCCGCCGCGGCAGTGCGTGTTCGAGCACATCTACTTCTCGCGGCCCGACAGCCGGGTGTTCGGCGAGAGCGTGGACGCGGTGCGCCGGCGCATCGGGCGCCAGCTGGCCCGCGAGCACCCGGCGCAGGCCGACGTGGTCATCGCCGTGCCCGACTCGAGCAACTCGATCGCGCTGGGCTTCAGCGAGGAGTCGGGCATCGGCTACGAGCTGGGCCTGATCCGCAACCACTACGTGGGGCGCACCTTCATCAAGCCCCTCCAGGCCGCCCGCGACCTCTCGGTGCGCATCAAGTTCAATCCGGTGCGGGAGATCCTCGACGGCAAGCGGGTGGTGGTGGTGGACGACTCGATCGTGCGCGGCACCACCAGCCGCAAGCTGGTGCGGCTGCTGCGGCGCGCCGGCGCGCGCGAGGTGCACTTTCGGGTGGGCTCGCCGCCCGTCACCCACCCCTGCTTCTACGGCATTGACACCCCCAGCCGCCGGGAGCTGATCGGCGCCCTCAAGTCGGTGGAGGAGATCCAGGCCTACCTGGGCGTGGACTCGCTCGGCTACCTCTCGCTCGAGGGGCTGCTGAGCTGCGAGCGCGACGGGCGCCGGTTCTGCAGCGCGTGCTTCAGCGGCGCCTACCCGGTCGCCATCACCGAGCCC
>JBBIHL010000534.1:1392-2421 GCA_037447075.1 Candidatus Eiseniibacteriota bacterium
ATCGAGGTGCCCGAAGTCGAGGTTGTCGAGGCGACTCGCACACATACTGAGTACAAGCTCGATCTGGAGAACCTCCACCGCGAGGTGCGCGAGCCCACGCCTTGACACCCGCCCGGCCGGCTGCCTAGTGTCGCGCTCTTCCTTCCGGCGCCTCGCGCTTTCCCCGGCGGCCGCCGCGCGGAGCCCTCATGTCCATCGCGGAACTTAGACGGGTGCGCCTGGACAAGCTCGCCGCCTGGCGGGCGCAGGGCGTGGAGCCCTACGCCTACCGCTACGAGCCCACCCACCACGCGGCCGAGCTGCAGGCGCGGGGCTCCGGGGTCGCCGAGACGCCCGGCGAGCGGGTGCGCGTGGCCGGCCGCCTCATGACCTTCCGCGGCCACGGCAAGACCAGCTTCGCCCACCTGCTGGACGGCACGGGCCGCATCCAGGTCTACGCGCGCGCCGACGCGCTGGGGGAGGAGGCCTACCGGCGCTTCGGCGCGCTCGACGTGGGCGACTGGGTGGGGGTGGAGGGCCCGCTCTTCCGCACCCGCACCGGGGAGATCACGGTCCGGGCCGAGCGCTTCGACCTGCTGGCCAAGTCGCTGCGCCCGCTGCCCGAGAAGTGGCACGGGCTGCGCGACCCGGAGACGCGCTTCCGCCAGCGCTATGCCGACCTGTTCATGAACCCAGAGGTGCGCGAGACCTTCCGGCGGCGCGCGCGCGTCGTCGCGGCGCTGCGCGCCGAGCTCGACCGGCGCGGGTTCCTGGAGGTCGAGACGCCGGTGCTGCAGCCCCTCTACGGCGGGGCGTTCGCCCGGCCCTTCGTCACCCGCCACAACGCGCTGGACCTGGACCTCTACCTGCGCATCTCCAACGAGCTCTACCTCAAGCGCCTGGTGGTGGGAGGCCTGGAGCGGGTCTACGAGATCGGCCACGACTTCCGCAACGAGGGCATGGACCGCGCGCACAACCCGGAGTTCTGCATGCTGGAGTGCTACCAGGCCTTCGCCGATTACCACGACATGATGGCGCTCACCGAGCAGC
>JBBIHL010000535.1:0-2421 GCA_037447075.1 Candidatus Eiseniibacteriota bacterium
CGGCCGCCCGGCGCGGGCGGAAGAGGAGCTGGACGCGGTGCTGACGCGCCACCCCGACTTCGCCGATGCCCACCTCAACCTGGCCCGGGCGCGGCTGGCCCAGGGCGCCCCTCACCGGGCGGAGGCGGCCCTGCGGGCGGCCCTGGCGATCAACCCCACCTGCGTCCAGGCCCACGCCGCTCTGGGCTGGTGCCTGGTCGCCCTGGGCCGCAGGCGTGAGGCCGATGCGGCCCTAGGCCGCGCGCTGGAGCTGGTCCCCGGCGGGGCACCGCCGCGCGCCCAGTGGGAGCTGCGGGTCCACCCCGTGCCCTGGCCCGCGCCCGCGGGCTGAGCTTCGGCACGAGCCAGGGGCAACAACCGATTGTAGGATTTGAGGTTGGGTGGGAGCGTCAGGCGGCGCCGTGGTTCCGGCCGCGCGGGGCCTTGGCGACCTTCCCCGACCGCAGGCAGCGCGAGCAGGCGCGCAGCACCTGGACGCGGCCATTGACCAGCGCGCGCACCCGCTGGAGATTGGGGTACCAGCGGCGCAGCGTGAGATTGTGCGCGTGGCTCACCTGATGTCCGCGCAAGTTCTCTTTGCCGCACACGTCACAGCGGCGGGCCATGGCGTGACCTCCACGGGCGATCGGGGGCGGGTGGATGCGCTACAAGGCGGCGGACTATAGCAACCGGGCGTCCCCGGCACAAGCCCGCGCGGGAGGCGGGCCGGCGGCGCCGCGAACGCCCGCACCCGTGGTGGCGGCGCGCAAGCCGGCCGGGGCGCCCGCCGCGCGGCGCCTGGAGCCCTCCACGCCGGCCCAGTTCGTGAGCGGGGTGGGTCCGGCGCGGGCGGAGCTGCTGGGTCGGCTGGGGATCCGCACCGTCGCCGATCTGGTGGGGCACTTCCCCCGCACCTACCTGGACGCCACGCGCAGCGCGGCGGTCCGCGACCTCGAGCCCGGCCGCCTGCTGACGGTGGTGGGCATCGTGCGGGAGGCCCGCGTGGAGCGGTCGCGAAGGGGCCGAGCGGACTTCACCTGCGTGGTGGACGACGGAACGGGGCGGCTGCGGTGCCACTGGTACGGGCAGGGCTTCCTCCAGGGCACCCTCCGCCCCGGCAAGCGGGTGGTGGTGAGCGGCGAGCTGGAGCGCTACCCCGTCCGCCGCTTCGTCAATCCGCTGTTCGAGGTCATCGAGGAGCGCCGGGGCGACGGCGTGCTCCACGCCGGCCGCATCGTGCCGATCCACGCGCTGACCCAGGGGATCGGGGCCAAGGGGATGCGTCGCATGGTGCACCACGCGCTGGAGGCGGTGGCGGACCGCATGCCCGATCCGCTGCCCGCAGCCCTGGCCGAGCGGCACCGGTTTCCCCCGCTTCCCGTGGCGCTGCGCGACATCCACTTCCCGCCCGACCCCGCCGCGCTGGCCGCGGCGCGCCGGCGGCTGGCCTACCAGGAGTTCCTGGCGCTGCAGACCGTGCTCCAGCTGCGCCGCCGGGTGCTGGACCAGGAAGGACGCGGACTCGCCACGGCCGGTCCCGGCCGGTGGGCGGGACGGGCGCGGGCCGCCCTTCCCTTCCGGCTCACGGCCGGTCAGGAGCGCGCGCTGGCGGAGGTGGTGGGCGACCTGGCGCGGCCGCGGCCCATGCATCGGCTCCTGGTGGGAGACGTGGGGAGCGGCAAGACGGTGGTGGCCTTCCTCGCCGCCTGCCACGTGCTCGAGGCCGGCTATCAGGCGGCCTTCATGGCCCCCACCGAGATCCTCGCACGCCAGCACGAGCAGACGCTGGCCCGCATGGCGGCCCCGCTCCGTCTCACCGTGGCGGCGCTCACCGCCGAGACCAGGCCGGGCGAGCGCCGCGAGCTGGCCGCGCGCCTGGAGCGCGGAGAGCCCGCGCTGGTCGTGGGGACGCACGCGCTGCTGGAGCAGGGCATCCAGTTTCCCCGGCTGGGCCTGGTGGTGGTGGACGAGCAGCACCGCTTCGGCGTGCGCCAGCGGGCGCTGCTCGCCCAGAAGGGGACCCTGCCGGACGTGCTCGTCATGTCCGCCACCCCCATCCCGCGCACGCTCGCGCTCTCCCTCTACGGCGACCTGGACGTCTCCACCCTGCGCGAGCGTCCCGTCGGTCGCGGCCGGGTGGTGTCCCGCTTGGTGGAGGAATCCCAGCGGGAGACCGTGCTCGAGTTCTTCGCGCAGGAGATCCACAAGGGCCGCCAGGCCTACGTGGTGGTGCCGCTGGTGGAGGAGGGCGAGCGCTCCGACTTGCGCGCGGCTCGCGCCGAGTTCGAGCGGCTCCGCGCGCACCCGGCGCTCCGCGAGTTCTCGGTGGGACTGCTGCACGGCCGCCTGAAGGGGGAGGAGAAGCGGACGGTGATGGAGGCCTTTGCGGGCGGCGCGCTGCACGTGCTGGTGGCGACCACCGTGGTGGAGGTGGGTCTCGAC
>JBBIHL010000536.1:0-2417 GCA_037447075.1 Candidatus Eiseniibacteriota bacterium
GACTCGCGGCGGCGGGCGCCGGGCGGGGCGGGCACCCGCCCGCGGGTCACGCGGCGCCCGCCCCGTGGACCTCCTTCCCCAGCCCCCGCTTCCAGGTCCCGCGCTTGAACCACGACCAGATGACCAGGCTGCGCGCGATGCAGGTGACCGTGATGGTCCACGCGATCCCCAGCGGCCCCAGTGGGGTCCCGTAGGAGACGGCCGCCGCCAGCGGGAGGCGCAGCAGCGAGGTCACCCCGAAGAAGGCCGAGAGCGCCCGGGTATGCCCGGAGCCGAACACCGCCTCGGCGGTGACGATCTCCAGCGCGGTGTTCCACAGGCACAGCGACAGGATCCGCAGGTAGGGCACGCCCACCCGCAGCAGTCCGGGGTCGGGCGAGAAGAGGCGCAGGAAGAGCTGCGGCCAGGCCAGGAGGACGAGCATGAGCGCCACCGAGAACCAGGTGCCCCAGCGCACGCCGGTGCGGATGGCCCGCTCGGCGCGCCCGGGCTGCCGCGCGCCCAGGTTGTGCCCCACCAGCACGGCGGCGCCGCTGCCGATCGCGAACGAGAAGATGAACGACAGCGCCTCGATGCGGTTCACCACCCCGACCACCGCCATGGCCGCCGGGCCGAAGTCGGCGGCGATGCGGGCGAAGCCCAGATAGACGAGCGAGAACAGCATGCCGATCGAGGCCACGGGGACCCCGACGCGGAGCAGGCCGGCCACCCGCACGGGATCGCCCGGGGCCTGCCGGCGCAGCGGGAACGCGCGGTGCCCCCGCGCGGCGCAGGCCAGGTAGGCGCCCAGCATGGTCCCCTGGGCGATCACCGTGGCCCAGGCGGCGCCCGCCACGCCCAGGCGCGGAAAGGGCCCCAGCCCGAAGATGAGCAGCGGGTCGAGCACCGCGTTGAGGCCGACGGCCCCCAGGTCAATGAGCAGCG
Source organism: Candidatus Eiseniibacteriota bacterium (assembly GCA_037447075.1). Taxonomy (GTDB): domain Bacteria; phylum Eisenbacteria; class RBG-16-71-46; order RBG-16-71-46; family RBG-16-71-46; genus JBBIHL01. The sequence continues at coordinate 925 of JBBIHL010000536.1, forward strand.
GCGTGCGCGTGTCGCCCGAGCCGCGCATGATGCCCTCGCAGGTGAGGGCCATCATGGGGAGCGGGGCGAAGGACAGGATGATGCTCAAGTAGGCGCCGCCCTGCGCCACGACCTCGGGGGTGGCGCCGAGGAGCCGGTAGAGCGCGCGCCCCCCGAGCAGGCCCAGGGCCAGCGCGGGCAGCCCGAGCAGCGCCGAGCCGCGCAGCGCCTTGTAGGCCGCCACCCCTGCCCGCCCGCGCTGCCCCGCCCCCAGGAGTTGCGCGACGTAGGCCACCACGCCGACGGCCACGATGTCGTTCAAGGCGTAGACCCACCAGAACACGAAGAGGGAGGTGGTGACCGACGCGGTGGCCGCCACGCCCAGGCTGCTCACCCACAGGGCGTCCACCCACTGGTAGGCGATGCGCAGCGCCTGGCTGGCCAGCACGGGCAGGGCCAGGCGCAGCAGCGCCGGCGCGATGGGACCGGAGGTGAAGTCGGTGGCCCGCGACGCGGCGAGCGCGGCCGGATCGGGTGCGGGAGCGAGGCTGTCGGCGGGCACGGCCGGCCATCATGGGGCAGTGACCCGTCCGGCTCAAGGTGGGTCGGGTGCATTCCCGATGTGATCAGGCGGCCGTCCGCTCCCGACAGTCCCGAAGGGTTGACGACGATTTGTCTTGACGACTTGGCGCGAGCGTTTCGCCCCGGCCTCGCCGAGACTCGCGCCAGCGCCCGCCAGCGCGCGCAGGAGGCGCGCCCGACGCCTAACTGCGTGCGGAGTGGGAAAACCCCGTCGCGCTCCGACCGGCGCCTTCCTGCGCGGCTCCCCGAGCGCCGCAGGGGGCCGTGATAGAAAGGATGCGCCCCCGCCGCCGACCCGCCCCCGCGGAGTCACGCCCGTGCGCGGCTACTCCCTGTCCCACCTCCCCGATCCGGTCCTCCTGCGCGACCTGGCGGCCCTGGTCGCCCAGGACCGCGCCACCACCACCACCCTGCTCGCCCACCTCGCCGAGGTGGACGCCCGCCGCCTCTACCTGCCGGCCGGCTTTCCCTCCATGTTCCTCTATTGCGTCCACCAGCTGGGGCTCTCCGAGGAGGCGGCGTTCAAGCGCATCCACGCCGCCCGCACCGCCCGGCGCTTCCCCGCCATCTTCACCGCCCTGGCCGAGGGGCGGTTGCACCTCAGCGCGGTGGTGATGCTGGCCCCCCACCTGACTGAGGAGAACGCCGAGGAGCTGCTGGCGGCGGCCGCGCACCGGACCAAGGCCGAGCTGGAGCAGCTGCTGGCAGGGCGCTTCCCGCGCCCCGACCTGCCCAGCCGGGTGGAAGCCCTGCTCCCAGCCCCTGCGCCGACCCTGCCGGCCGGGCCAGCGGCCCCGGAGCCGACCCAACACGCCCCGGGGCGTGTTGGGGCAGGGGTCCCGTTAGCGAAGGTGGCGGCCCTGGCACCCGAGCGCTTCGCGCTCCAAGTCACCATCGGCCGGCATACCTACGACAAGCTCTGCTACGCCCAG
>JBBIHL010000537.1:0-2413 GCA_037447075.1 Candidatus Eiseniibacteriota bacterium
GCGCGAATTGTGCGCGGGTCAGGGCGCGGAAGTGGTCGCCAGCACGGAAATGGACGCTATCTACGACGCCGACCTGATTCTGACCGTGACCAGCGCGCTCCATGCCGTCATCGAGCCGCGCCATCTCAAGCCGGGTGCGGTGGTCTTGGATGTCGCCCGTCCCCGTGATGTATCGGCGCAGGTGGTGGCCCAGCGCGACGATGTGCTGGTCATCGAAGGCGGCGTGGAGCTGGAGTGCACCACGTTCCGGCGCGAGGCAGGATACGGGGATGCGCGCCACCCGGACAGCGTGGAGTTCGGCGCCTCCCTGGAGGACGACCTGGCCCGGCGCGACTTCACCGTGAACGCCATGGCCTACGACCCGCTCGCGGGCGCGCTGCGCGACCCGGAGGGCGGGGCCCGAGACCTCGAGCGCCGCCTGCTGCGCGCGGTGGGCGATCCGGTGGAGCGCTTCCGCGAGGACGCGCTGCGGCCGCTGCGGGCCGCCCGCCTGGCGGCCGAGCTGGAGTTCGAACTCGACCCGCGCACGCGCGCGGCGCTGGGCGCGGTGGCCGACCGCGCCGCGCTGCTCGCCCGCGAGCGCGTGCTCCGGGAGTTCGTGCGGCTGATGGAGGCGGCGCGGCCCTCGTTGGGCTACGAGCTGCTGGCCGAGTGCGGGCTGCTGGCGCTCTGGATGCCGGAGCTGGCCGCCTGCCGGGGCGTGCCGCAGAACCGCTACCACGCCTACGACGTGTTCCGGCACAGCCTGGCCACCTGCGACGCCGCGCCGCGCGGGAAGCCGCGCGTGCGCTGGGCCGCGCTCCTCCACGACCTCGGCAAGCCCGCGACCCGCGTGGACCGCGGGCCCGACAGCACCTTCTACGGCCACCCGTTCGTGGGCGCCGAGCTGTCGGCGCGCCTGCTGGAGCGGCTGTGCTTCCCGGTGGAGGAGCGCGCGGCCATCGTCCACCTGGTGCGCGAGCACATGTTCGACTACCGCCCGGTCTGGAGCGACGCCGCGGTCCGCCGCTGGCTGCGGCGCGTGGGACCGGAGAACGTGGCCGACCTCTTCGACCTCCGCATCGCCGACGTGCTCGGCAACGGGCTCAAGCAGGGGTTTCCGGTCCAGCTCGAGGAGCTGCGCGAACGCGTCAACCGCCAGCTGGAGCGGCGCGAGGCGCTCCAGGTGGGAGACCTCGCCGTGGACGGCCACGACGTGATGCGCGAGCTCGGCATCGGGCCGGGTCCGCGGGTGGGCGAGGCGCTCGACGCGCTGCTCGAGGCGGTCCTGGAGCAGCCTGAGCTCAACCGGCGCGAGGTGCTGCTCGATCGGCTGCGGCGCGGGAGGTCGGCCGGCGCGGACGCGGGTCGCGGCGAGGCTTGACACCCGCGGAGGCACGCTCCTATCCTGCCCCGTTCGCGAGCCCGGCGCGGCGACCCGGCTCGCCGAAGCCCGCATCGGCCGGACGGCGGCTCGCACCGGGGACGTGATCCGCGCCGGTCCCCGCGAACATCCACCCGGCGCGCGTCTGCGGTGGCCGGGCGCATGCCGATCCAGGGCCTTCCGCGAGGCCGGCGGGCGCCGCGGGACGGTCCGGCGCGGCCGCGCCTGCCGGGCGCCTTCCCGAATCGAGGATGATGGACTTCAGCGCGGTTCAAAGGCCGGTCCGCCGGGAGCTGGACCAGGTGGAACGGCACCTGCGGGAGCTGTTCAGCACCCCGGTGCCCATCCTGAACCGGGTCGGAGGGCACGTGCTGGCGGGGGGCGGCAAGAAGTTCCGTCCCACCTTGCTGCTGCTGGTGGCGCGCCTGCGACGCGAGCCGGGGCCGGAAGCGGTGCTGTGCGCCGCCGTGGTCGAGATGGTCCACGCCGCCGCGCTGATCCACGACGACTCGGTGGACAGCAGCCTTCTGCGCCGCGGGCTTCCCACGGTGAACGGGCTGTGGACCGACGAGATGGCGATCATCATGGGCGATTTCCTCTATGCCCAGGCCATGTCCGCGCTGGTGCGGGCCGGGCTCGACATGCCCATGCAGGTGATGGCGCGGGTCGTGACCGAGATGTCCTACGGGGAGGCGCTCGAGTTCGAGCTGGCGGGCGACGCGAGCGTGGCCGAGGAGCAGTACCTCGCCATGGTGCGGGCCAAGACCGCGTCGCTGATCGGCGCCGCCTGCGAGATCGGCGCCGGGCTCGACGGCGGAGGCCGGAACCCCGCGCGCTGCCGCCGCTACCGCGAGTTCGGAGAGAAGCTGGGCGTGGCCTTCCAGATCGTGGACGACCTGCTCGACTACCTGGGCGAGCCCGAGGTCACCGGGAAGCCGGTGGCCGCGGACCTGCCGGAAGGCAAGATGACGCTCCCGCTGATCGCCGCCCTGCGCCAGGCGAGCGAGCGGGACGCGCGGCGGCTGCGCCGCATGCTCGGGCGCCGGCGCT
>JBBIHL010000538.1:0-2405 GCA_037447075.1 Candidatus Eiseniibacteriota bacterium
CGACCTCACCGCCGAAGGGGAGTCGGCCCGTCAGAATCTGGTAGAGGACCACGCCGAGACTGTAGAGGTCGCTGCGGCGGTCGGCCTCGCCGCCGAGCAGCACTTCGGGCGCCGTGTAACCCAGGGTACAGAACGTGGTCCCCGACGTGGTGATGCGCGTCGTGGTGGGGCGCACGGCGAGGCCGAAGTCGATCAGCACCACGCGCCCGTCGTGGGCCACCATGAGGTTGCCCGCGGTGATGTCGCGGTGGATGACGCCGCGCGCGTGCGCGTGCTCGAGCGCGTCGGCCGCCTCGGCCGCGATGCGGACGGCCTCGGGCACGGTCAGCGGCCCGCAGCGCACCAGGTCGCGGACGGTCCTGCCGTCCACGTAGGCGACGGCGATGAAGAGCTGGCCCGCGTCCTCGCCTGCGTCGTAGAGGGTGGCGATGCCCGGATGCTCGAGCGCCGAGGTCGAGCGGGCCTCGCGCAGGAAGCGACGGCGCGCGTCCGCCGAATCGAGCAGGCCGGGGGCCAGGAACTTGAGCGCCACCGTGCGGCCGAGCAACGGGTCTTCCGCCTTCCACACCGAGCCCATCCCTCCTTCGCCGAGCTTGGCGAGGATGCGGAACCGGCCAACCCTGCGACCGACCATGGCTGCCTCTCGCCGGGGACCCCTCCGAGCGGGGACGCGCAGTAGGAGCCCCGGACTGCTGGAGGAAGCAGGGGGAAGCGGGTCAACCTGCGGCCTGCGGCTACGGGTTCTCCCCGGTGCGGCAACAGGTTAGCCCCCGCCTGGAGCGGGGTCAAACGGGGCGAGGGCTGCTACGGATGGCCCTGCGGGACCTGGCGCTGGCTGCTGCCGCGCACCTGCCGCCGCGCGCCTTCCCGAGTCCACGAGGCGCCGAAACTTCGCGGTTGCCCGCCCCCCCAGGATGGCTCAAGATCGGGACGTACCAGGTCCATGTAGTGTTCTCGGCGCCGAGAGAGCCGAGAGCCCCGGTCCGAAGGCGAGAGAAAGGGGCCATGAGACTCCGCAGCACCTGGGTGGCGCTTCTTCTGTGCTGTCAGCCACATCCGGTCTTCGCACAATGGGGGCAGCTGTTCCTCAACCACGATGACTGCACTGCCTCCATCCCGCGGAAGAACAGGAACCTCGACTGCACGGACCCCACGGCCCGATCCGTCGTCGTCGCCTCGACCGCCGTGGTGGCCACGGCCGACGACGTGATCTCGGACGACGGCATCATTGATGTCGCGGCGGGAGCCGACCCGGACCGGCTCCCCGAGTTCTGGCAATTCAACTTCGGCGGATGCGGCGGGGGCTACCTGGTGCTGAGCCCGGACTTCACCGCCGGCTACGCCAACTGCCTCGACCTCTGGCAGGGACGCGCGCACGGCGGCGGCAACTATGGGGGCGTGAACGGGCCCGTTCCGGAAGGAAGGTGGGCGCGCATCCGCTGGTCGTGGGCGGTGGACCCGGAGACGCCGGCGCTTATCTACGCCGGGGCCGAGTACTATGTCTGCAGGGTCACCTTCCTGCAGTCGCACCTGCCGCGATGCTCCGGCTGCTCGTCACCCGTGTGCATGGTGTATGGCCAGGAAGTTCTGTTCCGCGCGAACGGGGAGCTCGTGAGGATCCAGGGCCTCGACTGGGTCGCGTTCAACGACCCGAACGACTTGATGGGGTGCTGGCGCTGGTTTGGCCCCGTGCCGGTCCAGCCGGGCTCGTGGGGCAGGCTGAAGGCGCTCTACCGGTGAACGCCGGCGCTGCGGCTCCTACGCCGCCGCGGTCTCCTGCGGCTTCCTCGGCATCCCCTCCATCCCCCAGCGCGCCACCAGGCTCTCCAGCACCAGGAACGCCAGCGCGGCAGTGAGGAACGGCTTCCACAGCTCGCGCCCGAAGCGCGCCTCGCGCACCCGGCGGGCGAGGTCGCCCGGATCGCGCCACAGCTGGGCGCGATCGCGGGGGAAGGCGTCGAGCAGCGCGGCGTCGTCGGCCGCGCGCAGGTCGGACTCGCGCCGGTCCAGGTTGACGGCGAACGAGGTCGCCACCCGGCCGCCCCGATAGACCCGGTAGAGGCCGGTGCGCTCCAGGGCGCCGGTCTTGAGGCGCGTGGCGCCCTCGGCCGCCACCAGGTCGCTGGGCACCGTCTCGCCGTCGGGACCCTCCACGCGCCAGTCGCCCGCGCCCGCGGCGGCCGGAGCCGAGTAGCTCTCCCCGGGCGTGAGCGAGCCGGCGCCCGCACCGCGCCCCAGCGCCTTCACCGCCTGGTGCAGCAGCGGCAGGAAGGCGCCGCTGGTGGGGAAGTCGGAGACGTCGGGGCCCAGGCCGGCCGCCATCACCAGGGCGCGCGGCAGCTCGGCCAGCGCCGGGTGGCTGCGGTCGAACTCGAGCACCGCCCGCGCGTCCGGGCCGATCTGCA
>JBBIHL010000539.1:0-1854 GCA_037447075.1 Candidatus Eiseniibacteriota bacterium
CACCCTGCCCCATGCCGCGCGGTCCACCCGCCTCGCGGTGGTCGGCACCGCCGGCCACATTGACCACGGCAAGACCGCCCTGGTGCGCCGCCTCACGGGCGTGGACACCGACCGCCTCCCGGAGGAGAAGCGCCGCGGCATCTCCATTGACCTGGGCTTCGCGCGGCTGCTGACCCCCGCCGGCGCGCAGGTGGGCATCGTGGACGTGCCCGGCCACGAGCGCTTCGTCAAGAACATGCTGGCCGGCGTGGGTGGCATCGACCTGGTGCTGCTGGTGATCGCGGCCGACGAGGGGCCGATGCCGCAGACCCGCGAGCACCTGGCCATTGTCCAGCTGCTGGGGGTCCGGCGCGGCGTGGTGGCGCTCACCAAGTCCGACCTGGTGGAGCGGGACTGGATGGACCTGGTGCGCCGCGACGTCCGGGCCCTGCTGGCCGGCACGGCGCTGGAAGGGGCGCCGCTCGTGGAGTTCTCCGCGGTCACCGGCCAGGGGGAGGCCGAGCTGCTGCGGGCTCTCGACGAGCAGCTGGCGGCGGTCACCGGCCGGGACCTCGCGGGACCGGCCCGGCTGCCCGTGGACCGGGTGTTCACCGCCGAGGGCTTCGGCACGGTGGTGACCGGCACGCTGTGGCGCGGCGCCGTGCGCGCGGGGGACGGCCTGGCGCTCCTGCCGCTGGGCCGCGAGGTGCGCGTGCGGCGCGTGCAGGTGCACGGCGAGACGGTGGACCAGGCCCACGCCGGTCAGCGGACCGCGCTGGCCCTGCACGGCCTGGAGCGCTCCGAGCTGGAACGCGGCGACTGGCTGGTGGCGCCGGGCAGCCTGGCCCCTTCGCCCATCCTCGACGTGCGCTTCGAGCTGCTGCCCGACTACCCGCGCCCCTGGCCGGCGCAGTCGCGCGTGCGCTTCCACCTGGGCGCGAGCGAGATCATCGGCCGCCTGGTCCTGCTGGAGGGCGACGCCCTGAAGCCGGGCGCCAGCGCGCTGGCCCAGGTGCGCCTGGAGAAGCCCACGGTCGCCGCGCGCGACGATCGCTTCGTGGTGCGCAGCTACTCGCCCTCGCGCACGGTGGGCGGGGGCTCGGTGATCCAGCCCGTGGCGCGCAAGCGTCGCCGGCACGCCGGGCTGGAGGCCATCGCGCTGATGGAGCGGGGCTCGCTGGCCGAGCGCGCGGGGCAGGCGGTCGAGGGCTGGGGCGCGGCCGGCACGTCGGAGGCATTGGCGCGCGAGCTCGGGTCCAGCCATGCGGAGGCGCTGGCCGCGCTGGAGCAGCTGCTCCAGGCCGGAGGGGTCGAGCGACTGGGGGAGGACCAGTGGGTGGCGCGGCAGCGGCTGGCCGCGGCGCTGGCCGCGGTGGAGAACGAGGCCGCGGCCTATGCGCGCCGCTACCCCGCGCGCTACGGCATCCCCAAGGGCGAGCTCAAGGCCAGGCTCCAGGCCGCGATGGACGGCGCGCTGGTGGATGCCGCCCTGGCACGGCTGCTGCGGGAGGGCCGACTGGCCGCGCGGGGCGACCGGCTGCGCCCCGGCGCCGAAGGCTGGGCGCCCCCCGGCGAGGTGACGCGCACCCTCGAGCAGGCGTGCCGGGCGCTGGAGGCCCAGGGGCTGGGCCCGCCCGAGACCTCGCAGCTGCTCGCGACGCTGGGTCCCGCGGGCGGCGAGGCTCTGGCGCTGGGACAGTTCCTGGGACGCCTGGTGCGGGTGAGCCAGGAGCTCACCTACACGCGCGACCAGCTGGAAGGGCTGCGGCGCCGCCTTGAGCGGCATTTCGCCGCCAACCCCTCGCTCACCGTGGCCGGCTTCAAGGACCTCACGCAGGTGAGCCGCAAGTACGCCGTGCCGCTGCTGGAACACTT
>JBBIHL010000539.1:1864-2395 GCA_037447075.1 Candidatus Eiseniibacteriota bacterium
CTGGAGTTCGGCGACCGCACGGGCTGGACCGCGCGGGTGGGAGACGAGCGCAGGCCGGGCGCGGCGCTGCGCCGCGCGCTGCCGGAACCCGAGCAGCCGTGAGCCGCGGCGGGCCCCGCGTGCCGTTCGCGCCGGCCTGCGGGATCAGCTGGCCGGCCGCGCCTCGTGCCGCACCGGGCGGCCGGCGACGCTCCGCCCCACGAAGGCGACCTGCAGGGGTCCTCCGCTTCGAGCCGGGCCCGGCCGCTGATTCAGGCCGGCTCCACCGTGTATGCGTCCTTCGGCGGCTCCAGGGGCCGCACGATCAGGGTCTTCTCGTGGGTGCAGATGGCCAGCCCGGGCGGCGCCTTGCGCGGCCGGCGCACGTGTTTCTTGCGCGTGTAGATCACGGGCACCTTGCCCGCCGTGCGCGCGGTGACAGCAACCGTCATGGTGTCGCCCGGACGGTACTCCGCCTTGTCGAGCGCGATTTCCAGGAGGTCGGGCGTGTCGGCGCTCGATTCCGCATAGAAGCCGGCGTCGAAGCCGAGC
>JBBIHL010000540.1:0-2384 GCA_037447075.1 Candidatus Eiseniibacteriota bacterium
CTGCCGGAGCTGGGCATGCGACTGCTCGAGCTGATGCGCAGCGACCAGGCGGGCATGAACGCCATCGCCGAGCTGGTGGACAAGGACCCGGCGCTGGTCGCCTCGGTGCTGCGGGTGGCGAACTCGGCGGCCTTCGCGGGGCTGCGCGAGGTGGGGGACGTCCCGCAGGCGCTCGCCCGCCTGGGCGTGCGGCAGGTGAGCGAGATCGTCACCGCCCTGGTCATGCGCCCCAGCTTCAAGCCCGGCCCGGCCTGGAGCCAGGTCCATCACGCCCTCTGGGATCACTCGCTCACCTGCGCGTTCGCCGCCCGGCGCATCGCGGCGGGCGACGAAGGCGACCCCGGCGAGGCCTTCCTGGCCGGCCTGCTTCACGACACGGGCAAGCTGCTGGTGCTGCGGGCGGTGGAGCAGATCCAGCAGCGGCCGGGAGGCGTGAAGGTCACCGCCCCCGTGCTCGACGAGCTGATGAACGCGCTCCACGCCGAGCTCGGCTGCCTGGTGCTGCGCGGCTGGCGCATCCCGGAGCCGGTGTGCGCGGTGGCGCTCCGCCACCACGACCCGGAGCCCGATCCCCTGAACCGGCTGCTGGTCCAGGTGCAGGCGGCCAACGCCCTGGCGCGCAAGATGGGCAACCACCTGCGCCCGGACCCGGAGCTGCGCCTGCTCGACCTGCCGGCCTTCGAGCTGCTGCGCCTGGGGGACCTGGAGACCGCCTCGCTCATGGTGGACGTCGAGGACGACGTCGCCGCCATCCGGCAGCTGATCTGACGTCCGCCGGGGGGCCCCGGCCGCGATTGCGGTGGCCGCCCGGCCGCCGGGGGCGTAGACTTCTGGCGCGGGCCATCCAGGCGGCCGGTCGCAGCCGAGCCCGCCCGCTCCCCCATGGCCCGCGTCGCGGAGCCAGGGTGCGCGTCCTGTTCGTGTATCCGGACCTCTCCTCCACGACCACCGACTACTCGGGGGTCGTCTCCTACGGGGTCGCCTCGCTCGCGGCGGTGCTGCGCCGCGCCGGCCACCAGGTCTCGCTCTTCCACATCCTCGCCCCGCCGAGCGAGGACGAGTTCCGCGCCCGGGTGCGCGCCGCGCGCGCCGACCTGATCGGCTTCTCCGCCAACAGCCACTACGCCCGGCGGCTGCGGACCTGGACGCGCTGGGCCCGCGAGGCTTCGGGCTCGCCGGTGGCGGTGGGAGGGGTGCACGCCACCCTGGTCCCGGAGCAGGTGGCGCAGATGCCCGACGTGGACTTCGTGTGCGTGGGGGAGGGCGAGGAGCCGCTGCTCGAGCTGTGCGCCGCCCTGGAAGCGGGCCGCGACCCGAGCCGGATCGCGAACCTCTGGGTGCGCACCCCCGGCGGCTTCGTGAGGAACCCCGCGCGCATGATCCTCGCGGACCTCGACGCCCTGCCCGACCCCGACCTTTCGGTGTTCGACTTCAGCCGCCTCTACACGGTGCGCGAGGGGACCTTCACCTTCCTGATGTCGCGCGGCTGCGCCTACGGGTGCACCTACTGCTGCGTGCACAAGCTGCGCACCATCGCGCCGCGTCGCGGCCGCTTCTGGCGCTTCCTCTCGCCGGAGCGCGCCGTGACCCAGCTGCGCGCGCTGCTCGACCGGCACCTGCCCGACGCGCGGCTGGTGACCTTCACCGACGGCATCTTCTTCCCGGACCGCGAGTGGCTGGAGGCCTTCGCGCCCCTCTACCGCGCGCGCATCGGCATCCCGATCTCGTGCAACCTGCGGGCCGACATGGTGGACGCCGCGACCGCCGGCCTGCTGGCCGAGCTGGGCGTCAGGGTGGTGCGGATGGGCGTGGAGTCGGGCGACATGCGCATCACCTCCGAGGTGCTGCACCGCAGCCTCGACCTGGACGACATCCGCCGCACCTTCGCCCTGCTGCGCGAGCACGGCATCGCCCGCTGGTCCTACAACATGGTGGGGCTCCCCACCGAGACGCTGCCCGCCGCCTTGAGCACCGTGCGCCTCAACGCCGAGATCCAGCCCGACCAGGCGCTGGCCTTCATCTTCTACCCCTACCCGGGCACCGAGCTGCACCGGGTGTGCGAGGAGTCCGGCTACCTCACCGCGCGCGAGTACGACACCTACAAGGTGGCGGTCCCGGTGCACATGCCGCAGTTCCGGGAGCCGGACATCCTCTTCATGCACCGCTTCTTCAACCCGCTGATCCGGGCCTACGGCCTGGGGCGGCGGCTGCCGCGCCGGCTGCGCGCCGCGTGGCGGGCGGCGCTCGACGGGACGCTGGCGAGCCCGGTCTTCCCGCGCGCGGCGATGGTCCTGGCGCTCGATTCCTATCGCCGGCTGCGCCATCGGGTCGGGGAGTTCGTGGTGCGGCGCTCGCCGCGCCTCTACCGGCTCCTGGGCGGCCAC
>JBBIHL010000541.1:0-2381 GCA_037447075.1 Candidatus Eiseniibacteriota bacterium
CACGCTGCCCTGGCGCGGCGCGCTGCGGGCCGGCGCCGGGCTGGGGGCGCTGGCCTGCCGCCTGGGCATCCGGCGGGGGGTGGGGCGCGAGAACCTCGCGCGGGCCTTCCCGGATCGCAGCGCGGCCGAGCGGGAGGCGACGCTTTGGGGCTGCTACCGCGAGCTGGGTCGGGTGGCGGCGGAATACCCGCGCCTGCCCCGGCTGGCGCGCGCGCCGCTCGGCGAGGTCGTCGCCGATCTGCGCGGGCTGGAGCACATCGGCCGGGCCCTCCAGGCCGGGCGCGGAGCCGTCCTGCTCAGCGGGCACTACGGCAACATCGAGCTGATGGCGGCCGTGGTCGGCCGCCACTTTCCGGTCTCGATCGTGGTGCGCCGCCAGAGCAACCCCTGGGTGGACCGGTGGCTCGAGCGCTTGCGGCTGCGGGCGGGTCTGGGCATCATCCCGCTCGGCGCGGGACTCCGGGCGGCGCACGAGTGGCTGGGCCAGAACCGGTGCGTCGCGCTGCTGGCGGACCAGGACGCCCGCGGCCGGGGGCTGTTCGTGCCGTTCCTGGGCCGCGCGGCCAGCACGGCGCGGGGCCCGGCCGAGCTGGTGGTGCGGACCGGGGCGGCCCTGGTGATGGGCTTCGACGTGCGCCGGCCCGACCTCCGGCACGAGATGACGGTGCTCCCGCCGCTGGAGGTCCGGCGCGGTGCGCCGCCCTCCCACGAGGTCGAGCGGCTCACGGCCGCGCACGTGGCGCTACTGGAGCAGTGGGTGCGGCGGCACCCCGAGCAATGGTTCTGGGTGCATCGGCGGTGGAAGACGCCGCCGCCTGGAGGCCGATGAGGCACCGCTACGCGCTGCGGGTGCGCTACGGCGACACCGACAAGATGGGCGTGGCCTACTACGCCAACTACCTGCGCTGGTTCGAGGTGGGCCGCGCCGAACTGCTGCGCGCCCTGGGGCTCTCCTACCGCGAGGTGGAGGAGGGCGGCATCTTCCTGCCGGTGGTGGAAGCGCGCTGCCGCTACCTGCGGCCCGCGCGCTACGACGACGAGCTGGCCATCGAGACGGCGGTGGAAAAGCTGGGGCGCGCCAGCGTGCGTTTCGCCTATCGGGTGGTCCACGCGGGCGACGGCGCGCTGCTCGCGGAGGGCTCCACGGAGCACTGCTTCCTGGACGAGGGGGGGCGTCCGGTGCGGATGCCCGAGCGGCTGGCCGAGGTGCTGGGGCGTGCGCCGCGCGCGGGCTGATCGCGGCCACGCGGGGTGGTTCGAAGAGCCTAGAAGCCGATGTCCTTGGCCGCGCCCTCGCCGGGCAGCTTGATGGCTCCGTACTGCCCCTCGAACTGCTTGAGGTTCTGCTGGAGGGCCAGCAGCAGGGATTTGGCGTGCTGGGGGGTCATGATCACGCGCGCGTAGACCTTGGCCTTGGGCAGGCCGGGAAGCGCGCGGGCGAAGTCCAGGATCACCTCGCAGTTCGAGTGGGCGATGAAGACGACGTTGGAGTAGATGCCCTCGGCCTGGGGCTCCGAGAGCTCGAGCGGGATGGGTGCTCCCGCGGGCGGCTGCGGCGGCTTGCTCTCCACGTCGGTTCTCCCTCGGACGAGCCTTCCGGCTCGCGTCATTCTTCCCACGCCCGGAGGCTCCTGCCCCGGCTCCGCGCGCCGGGACGCATTGTGCATGGTGGCAAGGTGCCTGCAAGCTAGCCGCGGCCCTCCCCAACGTCAAGCGGCCCGGCCGATTGCGCCGCCGGCCCGCTTCGCGCCACCCGCTCCATGACCCGACCGGCCCGGGGCCCGGCGCCGCCTCCGTGGCATGCAGCTTGCGACCCCTATCCGCGCGCACCCGCGCGGGAGGGCTCGTGAGCGGTTCCTTCGATCCATCGTCGCACCCCGACCGGGCCCGGGCCGATTCCCCGGGTGCCGCCTCCCTCGGGGTGCCGCCACCCGAGCACTCCTGGCTGGAAGGGCTCGACGGGCTGCTCGACGCGACCGACCTGGAGCAGGGGCTGCGGGCCGCGGTGCGCGCCCTGGTGGCCTCCGGCGCCGGTGTGCGGCGGGCCTTCGGGCTCGTCCCCGACCGGGAGGGAAGCGGATTGAAGGCGTGCGCGCGGAGCGAGGCGGAAAACCCGGAGGGCGTCGGGGCTCCCGGTGGCGTTCCCGCCTGCGTGGAGCTTGCCCTGGCCGAGACCTACGACCCGGCGGTCGCAGCCTTCGTATCGCCGGCGCGCAGGCCGGTGGCCTCGTCCCGGCTGGCCCCGGCGTGGCCTCCGGCGGGAGTGGAACGGCTGGTGGCGTTCGGGGTTCGTCCGGAGGGTCGCCCCGCGGCGGTGCTGGCCGTCGAGCCCGAGCCGGGCGCTTTAGGCTCGGTTCTAGGGATAACCACCTCTGCCGCTG
>JBBIHL010000542.1:0-2374 GCA_037447075.1 Candidatus Eiseniibacteriota bacterium
GCGCCCGGCCATCGTCGGCCGCGGGCGCCGGGGCGCGGCTGCCGTCCGCGAAGCTGGGCACCGCGCCGGCCGCGGCTTTCGAGAATCCCCTGCTGCTCTCCGGCCTGGCTCTGGCCGGGGCCAACTCGCGCGACAGCGTGACCGCGGCGGCGGACGACGGCATCCTCACGGCCGAGGAGATCGCGAGCCTCGACCTCTCCGGCACCGAGTGGGCGGTGCTGTCGGCCTGCCGCAGCGGCGCGGGCCCCATCGCGGCGGGGGAAGGGGTGCTGGGGCTGCGCCGCGCCTTCCAGGTGGCCGGGGCGCGCACCGTGATCGCCAGCCTCTGGCCGGTGGGTGACGCCGCCGCGCGCCGCTGGATGGAGGCCCTCTACCGCGGCCGCTTCGAGGGGGGGCTCTCCACCGCCGATGCCGTGCGCGCGGCCCAGCTGGAGGTGCTGCGGCGCCAGCGCGCGGCCGGGGCGGTGGAGACGCCCTTCGAGTGGGCCGCCTTCCAGGCGGCGGGCGACTGGCGGTAGATGGCGGGCGGGAACCCGCGCGCCGCGGCGCGCGCAGCCCTGGCCGACCCCGATGTCCGGGGCAGGTTCAGCGCGCGCATCATGGACCCAGCACCAGTTGCGCGAACGGCATCAGCGTGCTCATCCGCTCGAAGCGTTGCTGGCCAGCCAGCCGTCGCATGTCCGCGGACCGGATGGATCCGGATCCCACGAGCAGGTAGCGCACGCCGAGTTCCATGCATGCTCGGTGCGACCACGGAACGCGCAGTCCGCCGCCCGCCAGCAGGGCGGGCTCGTACCCGCTGAACCCGGGATCGGTTCCCGTGAGCGACCATCGTGTCCACGCCAGGGCCGGAGCGATTTCGGCAAAGGGGGACAGGTTCCCCCCGGGGCGCGCGTACAGCGCGACACCCAGCGCCACCGGCAAGAACTCGGCGCTCACCTCGCGCGCCCGCATGGGTGGGCCGGGACTCGGGGCGATGACGTAGAACTCCGGCGCGGGGCCGTGGTAGCGCAGATAGGCCAGATGTGCTCGCACCACGAGTCGCGGCGTCCATCTCCATCCGACAGACGCGGCGGCGACGCCGGTCTGACCGAAGCCAAGGTAGTCTCCACTGGCGTAGCGGCCGGCCCAGCCGACGCCCAGGCCCGTCGTGAGGGAACCGCCCGCGGCCTCGGCCGCGCGAGCGGCCACGATGCCGAGGGCCAGGAGCGCGACAGCGTGCAGGGGTTTCATCCGGATTCCTCCTTCCCGGTCGTTTCAGAAGGACGTGAGCTGCTTCCTGCCGGTGCCGTCCAGGTTCATCACCCAGACGACGCCCCGCGCACCCGTCGAGTCGAGCCCGACGAAGGCCGTTCGCCGACCGTCGGGGCTCAACTGGAACGGGAAGCCGAACTGCACCCGGGGGTCGCCGAGATTCAGCGGCCAGCGCCGGAGGCTTGTGCCGTCCGGCTTGATCACCCAGGTGGTGCGCTCTGGGGAGTTGCCGGCGAGACACGGTGCCGGAGTGAAGTCGAAGAAGATCAGGCTGCCGTCCGCGGCCCATTGCGGGTTGGCCGCGCTGCCCCCCATCTGCGTGAGGCGCCGGTAGCCCGTCCCATCGGCGTTCATGATGAAGAGGTCGTAGGAGGCGCTCGTGCGTGTGCCGGTCGCGAACGCCAGCACCACCTGGCGACCATCCGGCGAGAACCGCGCCGGGCCGCTGGCCACGGTGATCACGGTGTCGTCGTGGAAGAAGGCGCGCTGGGACCCGTCCCCGGTGTCGATGAGGTGGAGCCCCGAGAGCGAGTCGGGCTCGTTGTATCGGCCTACGTTGATGCTGTAGAGGATGTAGCGCCCATCCGGCGACCAAGTCGGCCAATGCGCGTGCGGAGAGATGTTGGTCCACTGGCGCAGGGTGCCATCCGCGACGTTGACGGTCCAGATGTTGCCGTAAAGGTAGAGGGCGATCCGTGAACCATCGGGAGACCACGAGAGCTCCCCGGACGCCGGGATGCTGCCGTAGGTGTCCAAGATCTTCCTGCGCGGAGACCCGGTGGTATCCGTAACGTACACGCCCACCGAGAAGTTCCGGCTCGAATCCCGGCCGCCGCTGAAGGCAAGCCGCCCCCCGGCGGGCGACCAGGTGAGACTGCTGGTTGCAGACGACACCGGATGGAAGGGCGGACAGGGCGGGGGCCTTGTGGGCTCCGAGCAGCCCGTGGGCACGAGGACCCCAACCCAAACCAGCCAGAGCCACGGCGAACGTCCCATGGATACCACACCCCGTTCTACCCCGGCCGCGCGAGCCGGGTCCAGGAGCGCCGACCCACCTGCTGCGGGGATCAGACCATATGGAACGACCGGCTCGCGGTCGTAAGGTCGTGCCCTCTCGGTG